>CAZKHZ010000139.1:0-8138 GCA_964552715.1 uncultured Chitinophagaceae bacterium
GGATTGTTGTTAGTTATTAATGATTAGTTGTTAATGATTAATGAACAGCCGATGTTTGGATTGATTTTTGGGTTTTGGAGTGGGGTGATAGAATAAAGCTGAGGGATTTGTTGTTGGTTGGAGCCATTAGCTGGGAGAGGTGGGAGCTTGCAGAGGTGCAGAACATTTAAAAAATATTCTGCTATTTTGTAGAAACTACAATAAGAGATGCGGCACTTTATTACAATAGTTTTGATGCTGATTTTTTTACGCTCCCAAGTAAAATGTCAGCAATTTGTGTGTGATACAAATTCTATTATCAACTCATTTTATGCGAATGGCTACATTAGAATTGATGTTGAAAATTCGCCATGTGGGTTATACTTTTTAGATACCTTTTCTAAAAAGCCACTTGTGGCAGATTCGCTTGCAAAAACCTTGGGTGGCAGTTTGATTTCGTTTGCTGATTCGGTTGAAAATAAAATCGTACGTAATGCTGTAGATTCTTTATTGTTTGATTTGGGTTTTATGTTGCCAACCGCTTTATGGATTGGTTACAAGCGGGTTGAAAGTGGGGAAGCTGATTTTTATCCTTTAGATGGAAGTATGGCTTCGTTTACACCATCCCCAAATAACACTGTGTATCAAAATTGGGCGATTGACGAACCTAATAACAACGGCTATTTATCATGCTTTGGGAGTTGCGGAAACATGAATTGCTCAAATGTGTATCGCTGTGAGAATGGTGAGCAATGTGTACAGATTTATACTAGTGGTAAATGGAATGATTTGCCGTGTAATGGCTCAGGTTTTGCATTAGTGAAAGTGAACTTATGCTTTCAGCAAGCAAATGGTAATGGTTTGCTTTTTGAAGTAAATGACACTACTGTTTGTAAAGATTTTGTTTTGCATATTGGTGCTAATATTTATTCTAATCCGTTTTATTCATATCAATGGCTACCTAGCGGTGACACAACGCCTTTAACATTTATAACCGTTGCCACTGACACTATGCTTTACCTTAATGTAACTTCAAAAATTAGCGACTGCTATGTAAGGGATAGTTTGAGAATAACTGCTGCAAAGGTAGCTGCGCGTACATTTTTCGTTGACTCAGCAGTCTGCTTAAATCAATTGTTGGATGTTGTTTACACGGATACTCTTTATCCAAATACTATTTACAATTGGGATTTTGACAATGCGGTGGTTCTTAGCGGCTCAAATCATGGTCCGTACTCAGTGAAATGGATGGATTCATCATCCATAAAAACAGTAAAACTAAGCATCAACAAAAACGGTTGTTTATCTCAACAAACGGTGAGAGATGTTACTGTGCTTGCACTGCCTAAGTTTATGCCCTACGTTATTTCTGATTCAATTTGCAAAAGCACCCAAAGCGGCATTATTGACCTGAGTGCAACTGCAAATAGTAATCCATCTTTAAAATTCAGTTGGTTACATACAAGCGACTCTTCGTTTGTATTGCAAGGGCTTTCAACTGGGATCTATACTGTTGGAATACTTGATACCAATAACTGTTTGAATAGCAACGATTTTAGAATCGCAAATTTTAAACCAGTTTTAAATAATGTTTTTGTTTCGGCAGATAATGGAAGTTGCAGCGGTGTTTTAAAGATTTTAGATATAGCAGGAAGACTACCAATTTCTATTTTATGGGGTGATAGTTCAACACTTTTTGAGCGAAACGGATTGTGTGCAGCTACTTATGAATATCAACTGACCGATAGCATTGGTTGTGTGACAAAGAGAACTGCAACCGTGTCTTTAGCTTCCTCAATTGCTGTTACTGAAATAAATGAATCGTTAAGAATTTATCCAAATCCATTTAGCAATTCTATTTCTCTTCATCTTTCACGAATCGAATCGAACATCATTTATTTCAACATTTTTGACATGGCTGGAAGAATTATTTGCGAGAAAAAACTTGAGCTAATCAATAATGAAGCAGTAATTCATTTTGCTGAAAATGAGTTGCAAAGTGGAATGTATTTTATTCATGTTTATACAACAGGGATAAGTTATCGCACTAAAATTTTCAAAGAATAGGTTTAGCCGCAATTATAAGTTTAAGTTAAAATAAAACGTTTAGGTGTGCGCAAAATTCTCAATCAAACCGCGCCCCCAGCACCACGTTTTTCTTGAAGCGTTTCACCTTGCCTTGTAGGTTGAAGACTTCCACCATGGCAGTGTAGATGCCGGTGCTGGCTTTTTGGTTATCGTTGTCGGTGCCGTCCCACTGAAATTCGCCTTGGGCACCAAGCAGTTCGGCTTTTACCAAGTATTTTATTTCGCGCCCAATAGCATCGTACATTCGGATGGTTGCCCTGTAGCCGGCTTCGGTAAATTTGTAGCGAATGAGTGTAAAATCTTTAATGCCGTCATTATCAGGCGTAAACACTTCGGGGTCGAGGGTGATGGCGTCTTCGGCAATGCCTGTGGAGTAAAACTGTGAGTTCAGGTAAGTGGGCGTGCCAAAGCCAATGTCGCTGGCGGCAGAATGCCAATTGCTTTTATCGTTAGTAGGTTTGTTGAAGTTGATGCGCTCTAAAGCAACTCCGTTTATATCGTCAATCAAAGCGTATTGCCATTTATCGGAAAAGTATAAACTATCAATGGTGATACCGTTATACAATTTTACAACTGCAACGCCTTCATCATCGAGAAAGTTTGGAAAATTTTTGGACTCCACCAATGCTTCGGGACGTTTTACATTGTACTGTGCAAGCACTGTGGATGGGCTTGTGGTAAACACCAAATAATCTTGCGGAAACATGAGCAGCGGCTCGGCAAGTGTGTCGCTCTCTTCCAATATTTTTGAGGTTTCGTTTACATCACGTTCTTCAAATACAACTTTAGAAACATCGAATGTTTTTTGCGAGCGGTTGTAGAGTTCTATGAAATCTACGCCAGCAGTTTTTGGGTTAAAGAGAATTTCGTTGATGATGATGTCTTCGCGGTTGATGGTGTCGGGCAGGGCAAAACGCGCAGTATCGTTGATGCCGATAGCATTACCTGCGCAGTCTTTTACACCATTTACTTTTACACTATAAATAATACCTTGCTGAAATGGTTGCACAAATTGCAGCAGCACACGCTTAAAACCAAACTGCAACGCTTGCACGCTTTGTGGATTTCCCACGCCATTGTTCACCAAATAAAAATTGGGATTTGTAGCAATTGAACTGTCTAAAGTTTCGGTAAAAGTGATGCCTAGCGTATTGGCGTTTACCAAAGCTGCGCGTTGAATATTGGGCAGCGATTCATCGGGGTTTGCTTTTGCAATTGAGTTTTTAATGCCGGGAGTGCCGCCTATTTCATTGGTGCTTTCTGCCCAGTTGTTTTGCCCCTCACACGGGTTGTTGGCATCTATCAATTCCAAAGACCAGCCGCCATTTTTCTTCACACTGCTTTTGTACCAATCATCAACATATTCTACATAATGAATCAAATTGCCATTGGCATCTTTCAAATAAATCTTGTCGCCCGAATTGTTGAGCGATGGAAAACTTGCTACACCTATTGGAAAAGTAAAGTTTGAAAATTCGCCCACTGCGCTGGTGCCACACACTACCAAATAAGAATTGGGGAGCATCACCACATCAGGAAATTTTGCATCGGTTTGTGTGGTGGGTTTGCCGAGCTTCCAATCTTTAAGCGAAATAGCTTTTGCACTTCGGTTATACAATTCTAAGAATTCGAAATTCGGCAATTGCACCACTGGGTCTGGGTCTGCCATAATTTCGTTTATCAAAATATCAAACCGTTCAGCCTTGCGAGGAAAAGCTATAATTAAGGTTTGACTTTGCCCTAAAATTCCTGCGCAGTTGCTGATGTTTTGAATGGTTAGGTTATAGAGTTGGGTAGAGTCTAACGCTTGCAGAAAAGTAAGCAAAACATTGTTGCGGGAAGTAGTATCAAATGAAGCCGTTGCGGGAATTCCAATGCCTTTATCAATTGTGTAATTATTAATGTTAGCAGTTGAAATTGCATCGGCAGTTTGCGAAAAACTTACGCGAATTTGATTGGCATTTACAATTGAAGCATTACCTGCACTAAAAGCAATTTGCAGGTTAGGATTGTAATAAGAATTTTTTCTGCCAGGCGTGCCTCCACTCAAATCGTTACTGCCAATCCAATTACCAGTAGTGGCACAAGGATTGTTTGGGTTGCGCATCTCTAAAGTATAGCCACCTTGCTTTTTTACATCATCGCCATACCAACTATCGGAATATACTAATGCGTGAATCACCTTTCCGTTGCCATCGCGAATGGCGATAGAATCGCTACTATTATTTAACGATGGCAAGGA
Organism: uncultured Chitinophagaceae bacterium; assembly: GCA_964552715.1. Lineage (GTDB taxonomy): Bacteria > Bacteroidota > Bacteroidia > Chitinophagales > LD1 > UBA7692. The sequence goes on from CAZKHZ010000139.1 coordinate 4,310, forward strand.
ACTTACACCGATAGTGATGCAGCCCAATGCTTGAAATAATAGTGCAGAATCATTGCGTACAATTACTGCAAAACTATCGGCAGGAATGATAACGCTTTGCAAAACCGTAGAAGAAGTGGCATCTGAAAAACGCCATCCTGAAGTACTAATCGGGAAGGCAGTTCTGTTGTACAACTCCACAAATTCTACGTTAGGTAAGCCAAGCACTGGGTCAGCGTCTGCCATCAATTCATTGATAAGTATATCAAGCGGTTGCGCAGGTTTTGCAATTAATATGTTGGTGGTGTGGTTGGGTGGTGTAATTAACAATCCACCACAATGAGTTACATTTTGCACTTCAAGTGTGTAAAGCACTAGCGATGAATCAACAGGCTGCGCTAAAGTAAGCACGACCGAATTTTGCGAAGTTTCAAACTGCACATTTGAAACATTTAATCCGTTAGTTAAAATGAAATTGTTTGGATTTACTGCCGATGCGCTATCCAACTTTTGTGTAAAAAATACACGTACGGTATTGGCGGAAAGTAATTGTGCCGAAGCCACGGCAAAAGCACCTCCATTTGTATTATCCAATACAGCGTTTTTTCTGCCAGGTGTGCCACCGCTTGCATTATTGCTGCCCGTCCAGTTGTTTGCATCTAGCAAGCAAAAATTGCTTGGATTGATTAACTCTAATGTGTAACCACCATTTTTTTTCACTGCATCATTATACCAAGTATCGCTGTAAACTACACCATGAATAATATTGTTTGAAGCATCCTTTAGCGTAAGTGAATCTTTATCGTTGTTTAAGGATGGCAATGAACTTACACCGATAGTGATGCAGCCCAATGCTTGAAATATTGGTGCAGAATCATTGCGTACAATTACTGCAAAACTATCAGCCGGAATAGTAACCGAAGGAAGTGTAATAGTGGTTGACGCATCCGAAAATTTCCAGCCACCAACATTGATAGCAAAAGCCGAGCGATTGTGTAACTCCACAAATTCAACACTTGGCAATCCTACTTTCGGGTCGGGGTCTGCCATCAGTTCGTTTATCAACACATCGTATTTTGATGGAAGAAAATAGCTAAATGGAATTGATTGAACGTCCATCACATTACCCGCCAAATCTTTTACATTGTTTATAGTGATGCTGTAATTGGTGGCATTTACTAAAACCGAAGTGAAAATGAGATGAACTAAACTTTTGTTGGTGCCATCAATTATTGCTGATGAAGGATTGCCAATACTATTATTGACAGAATAGTTTGCTAATGATTGTGATGAGGCACTTTCTATATTTTCTGAAAACAATACATCTAATTGTGAAGGCGAGATGATGCTTACACTTTGCACTAAGGGCTTTGTTGTGTCACCCACAATTTCACGAATCACTACATCATCAAAGCGATACATATTGTAGCGAGAGGCAGTGGTATATCTTCCAAAAAAACCGAAGAAGTTTGTGGCGGTGTGCGTGTTTTCTGTGAAGCTACCGTAGAGCGAATAGTTTGTGCCACCTGCTTTATCAGCATATATTTCCCAATTGCCACCACTTTTTCGGATGATGCGAAAAGTAATATTTACCGATGTTGCCGAGCTGCCAATAATTTCTGCATTGCTTGTAAACACAAGCGATGATGCACTTGCGGTTTGTCTGAAAATTTTGATGCTATCACTAGTGCCTGTTTCACCTAATTGAATGAAGTAGCCATTCAAAGCTGAGCGCAAATTTGCATTGTTACTCGCTAAATAAATGCGCACATAATTGGATGAACTTGGGTTGAAATCTAATTTTACTCTAAACAAAAATTCAACTGAATCAATTAAAGTACTTGCAGTGGCTAAAGTCAAAGTATCGCCAGATGATGGGTTGCCATTACTTTGCAATTCATTGTTTGCATTCACAATAAATTTTGCCACATCTCCCGACCATGCTGGGCTGCTGGTAAAATTGCCATCGCTGAAATTATCTGCTACCTGTGCCGAAACTGAAGCAAACAGAAAAGCGAAGAGTATAGTTGAGTATAGCTTCCAAGTCATCGAGCCGAAAATAGTATTCTTTGTTTGTTTGTGTAGGTTAAGGTTTTGTGAACAATCAATTAGCATTTTAATTAATTCACAAAAACTATTTATCCTTGTGTGATTCATTAAAAAAATCATGAAAAAAGTATTTTCAATCATGGCAGTAGCTGTCATTTTGTTAGGTGCGCAATCTTGTGCTAAAAAGTGTGTAAAATGTACAGTTGTAGGTCTTGCTGTAAAAACTTGCGAGAGCGATTATGATGCTTCAAAAAACGGAGGAGCAACTTGGGAGCAATTCAAGTCAAATGCTATTAAATCTGGCTGCACAGAAGAGTAGTTAAATTCTATTTGAAAGCAAAAATGCCACCTCAAACCTAGGCGGCATTTTTATTTACTATACACACAAAGCCCAACCGTTTGAAAAGATTATTTGGGTAAATCCTTTCTTAAACTATTTTAGCACACCATACTAAATACAAATAGTGAATACATTACAATTTCCATCTCAGATTCAGAACATAGCGCAGGTTGAAAATTTCGTAGAGCAATTGCGCGAAGAATACCAGTTTGGCGATGATGCTTATGGCAATATTTTGGTGTGTTTAACCGAAGCTGCCAACAATGCAATAACGCATGGAAATGGTGGTGATGAATCTAAACAAGTTGTTATTACATCCGAGCACGATGCCAAGCATAAAGTTATTTCATTTACCATCAAAGATGAAGGTCCAGGTTTTGATTACAACAATCTGCCGGATCCAACTAGCCCCGAGAACCTTGAAAAAACAAGTGGTCGTGGAGTATTCCTAATTATGCAATTGGCAGACTTAGTTATCTTCTCCGACAATGGAGCTACCTGCGAAATGCAGTTTAAAGCATAATTGATTTGCACTTTTATAGTGCGCAATCAAGCCATAATTTTTATGTCTGTTTCCTTTCATTATGCCGATGTTGATTTTAAACTAAAATCACCCACTTCATTAAAGAAGTTTGTGGTGGATATTTTTTTAAAAACTACTAAAAAGAAACTCTCGCTTTCGGTAGTGTTTTGCAGTGATGATTATCTGTTGAATATCAATAAACAGTTTCTCAATCACGACTACTATACTGACATTATTACTTTTCCATTAGAAGAAACAGAGGCTACATCTCTTGCTGAAATATATATCAGCCTTGAGCGTGTATGGGATAATGCCAAAAAGCAAAAGGTGACTTTTGACGATGAATTACATCGGGTGTTGTTTCACGGGGTTTTACACCTTACAGGTTTAAAAGATAAAACCAAAGAGCAAAAGGCAGCCATGACAGTTGCTGAAGATAAATGGCTTAAAGCTTACGCGAAGTATTTGAAAAGCATGTTGTAAAAGTTGTGGTCTCAGCGGGAATCGAACCCACATCAAAAGTTTAGGAAACTTCTATTCTATCCGTTGAACTATGAGACCAATTTTCTTTTCAATGCTTCTTTTCCATATCCACTTTTATACAACTTTTCTTGCTTGCGTGCTTCACCCCAATCAGGAAATGTTTCCTGCAAAACTAATTTCCATGGTCTAAGTCCTTTTGTATATCTGTTTTTCCCTGCGTTATGTTCTTTTAATCTGTTTTCAATGTCTTTGCAAATTCCTACATAAAGCTCTTCATTTTGCTCACTTTTAATAACATACAAATATATCATCTGCTTTGAATTGTTATCTGTAGGAATCCCTGACTACACCGAACCCACACCAAAAGTTTAGGAAACGTCCCTGCCTATCGGCAGGCAAGTATTCTATCCGTTGAACTATGAGACCAATTTTCTTTTCAATGCTTCTTTTCCATA
>CAZKHZ010000139.1:8238-9927 GCA_964552715.1 uncultured Chitinophagaceae bacterium
GTCCCTGCCTATCGGCAGGCAAGTATTCTATCCGTTGAACTATGAGACCAATTTTAGAAAGTTGGCGAAAATAAAAAACCCGCACCAACTTGATGCGGGTTTTTTAAAATTTGGTAGAATGGTCTAATATACCGATACTTTATTTACTTGAGAAGCGCCTTTGTTGCCTTCTGTTTTAAGGAAGTAAACTCCCTTTGGCAAAGCTGATACATCAATGCTATGTTGTAAACCATCGGTAACTGAACTTGATACCACTTGTCCCAATTTGTTGGTCAACGTGATAGTTGTTACCTGATTTAAACCAGTGATGTTGATTTGAGTATTTGTAGGATTAGGATAAACAGTGATAGATTGATTCATTTTCACATCGTTCAAGCTGCTTACTAAGCCTGTTTGATAGCAAGTTGGCGCACCTAAAAACAATGCAGATAAACTGTCTATTTCATTAAAAATTGCAGGACTTGCTTCCCATGGCACGTGGTCAGCATTTACATAAGTTTTCAATTGATTTGTAATTCCTTGAGCATCTAACTTAGGTTTCATAGCACCAGAACCACAAAGTGTAATAACTGTAGCTAAAAGACCGTTTTGTGTTAGGCTGTTCAAAACTTTGTCAAAATTGTATGGTACAGTACGGTCCTTGTCTCCATGCGCACTGAACACTTTCGGTGAACCTGATTTAATCCATGCAGTGTCTTTTACACCACCCGCAAAGTTCAATACGCCCTTTACTTTGTCATAAAATCCAGCATTGCCGCTATTGCCATCAACACCACCATTATTTCTCACTACATCTATTACATACTGATGAATTGGCACTCTGATATCATTCGTATCTAGAAGATAAGCATAGTTTACTGCGGCAATAGCACCTGCAGAATTTCCACCAATATACATTGCGGCTGTATCAACCGAATACAAGTTGCCGTTTGCAGCATCTTTAGAAAAGAAACGGACTGCAGCTTTCAAATCGCTTACTGCGCGGATAACCGCACCAGCAGCTACACTAGAATCAACCAAATTTAAGGTGCTTGACTCTAAACGGTAATTTATAGAAGCAGTAGTAAATCCTCTTGATGCAAAACGCCTTGCAATTTCAGAAGATGTTCCCTCTTCTTTGCTTCCTCCAGAAAATGAACCGCCATGAGCCATTACTAGCAACGGTCTCTTGCCAGCAGGAGCACCAACCGGCATATAAATATCCAAAATGTTTTTTGCATCAGCCGTTGAGTAAACAACGTCTGTCATTTTCATTACTTGGTAACACTGAGCAACACTTTGCTGTGTTGCAAATGCAATCAAAAAGACTGCAATAATTGAATGTAGAGATTTTTTCATGTTTAAGAATACGTTTTGTTAATGTTAGGCGAATGTAAAATTTTATTGAGAACGCTAGTGTATTTCACATTCAAAATAGATACAAACAAAAAAAGGAGCCAAGTTTCCTTGATTCCTTTTACATGTAGTCGGGGTGGCAAGATTCGAACCTGCGACCCTCCCGATTCCTAATCGGGATGCGCTAACCATAAATTAAATTGAGGAGATATTTTAATAAGTAAATAGATAGATTCAGTAGCATCTGTTTGAAACAAAAAAGCAGCTAGAATTTTACTTCTAACTGCTTAATCTTTTGTGTCGGGGTGGCAAGATTCGAACCTGCGACCCTCCCGATTCCTAATCGGGATGCGC
>CAZKHZ010000140.1:0-7817 GCA_964552715.1 uncultured Chitinophagaceae bacterium
TGTGTGGATAGTATTTTCACAGTCTGCCGTTAGCGGTAACTTTGGGACACTGCAAATTTGAAATTGACGAGCATTTAAAAATAAATATTAACAACATGACATTAGTAAAAGGCGACACCGACTTTGCTGCTTGGGCAAGACAACTTCAAAACGACTGGAGAGTTAATAATGGACTTCCAATTGGGACTTACAAACAAAAGCAAAAGGACGGTTCTTATAAAGAAGTGGAATTGGGAAATTACCTTGAAAAAAGATTTGCAGTTGATAGTAAAGAAAATTTTCTGACAAAAAATATTCGTAGTGTAGTTGAGGCAACTCTTAAAAACAAAGAAAAGGGAGCGAAGATTTCGGAAACACGACTTTATACAAATCTTCTATCAAGCCAACCTTTAGCTTTTAACTTATTCTCAGAACTATCTCTTGACTACGACTTAGCTACAAAATTTTTCAATAAACAATTTGATAACAGAGTTGAACGAGTAACAAAGATAATTTTTGAGCACTCTGACGGCAGAGGTGATTGCAGTTATACTTGTGACCATTCTGCCTTTGATGTTTTCGTTGAGTTCAAACCAGTAAACGGACAAAGTGGGTTTATTGCTATTGAGGTAAAATATTCAGAGAGTTTGAAAGACAACCCAGCTACATACAAAGAAAGATATGCTTGCCTAACAGAGGTATCAGGACTTTTCAAACCCGACAGCAATAAATATCTGAGAGCTACACCTATTGAACAAATTTGGCGTGACCATTTACTTTCCATTGCACATCTCAGACACCACAACAAAAAATATGATGAAGGTTTTTTTGTTTACCTCTTTCCTAAAGAGAACAAAGAATGTCAACACGGAGTTGATAAATACATTGAACAATTCATTTCGTTTGACATTTCAACAAAAAAATATGACGAGCAGAAAACGGGCTTTTACAAAAGACATTTGAAAGAGTTTGCGACCGACATTAAACAAGTTTGTAAAGACGAATGGACAGACAAATTTTTACACCGTTACTTCGGGGACAAATCATAATTGGACATGACAACACTTCATGAAAAAAGTAAAGCAACCGCCAACAGCACCTACAAAAAATTGGCGGTTCAGTGGTTAAATGATACCGATAGCTATCGGAAGTGATGTTAGACAGTTTTTTGCTTCCTTGCCTATCGGCAAGCAGGGAAATCGCCAAATCTTTTAGCTGCAAAACTGTTGTACTCAACCTTATTTAATGACAATGTAAACAGGTAATTGGCAGTGGTTGGATAGGAGACATTATAGGTGCTTGAAGACCTGTAAGGTGGGATTAGGGGGCGGAAGTTGATTGTTTTTGGCGGGGGGCGGAACAGCCAATACAACACACCCCTGCCTACGGAAACGAGCTCGGGACAAGCTTTCTTGAGAGGGGAATGAAACGGACAGGGAAGCGTATCTTTTATTTCCAAGATGACAAATGTTGGGTGGTAGGTGCGCGAAGGATAGAAACGAATATCCTTTTTGGGGCGGAGCTTCGAGAAGAAGAGGAGGATAGATGGGAATGAGACCCTTTGACAAGCTGTGGGTGAAAATAAAGAAGCCCAAAAAGATAGTAGCCCCGAAGGGATTCGGGATAAATTCCTAACCTGACCCGACCCCGATATTTATCGGGGTTGTGGCGCGCCATGATGGTTAACTAAATATTCCATTTCCACACTTCTTCACTCCACATTCATTTTCAATCGGTCCACTTCCACACGCTAAACCTCCCATCCTCATTTATTATCGCTGTGCTCTTAATTCTTCTTGCTCGCGTGATCCTACAATGTGCGAATCATATAAACTCTTTGTAAAATTGTGTAATCAATATTGTTGGCAAAACACTCACTTTTGCCACACAGCGATTCAGTTGCAAGCCAAATAGCTAAGCAAATATTGCAAACTGTTCGTTACTAATTAATATTCACTAATTATATAAAAATCAAACAATGAGTAAAGAAGAAAAGCCAATAAAAGCAGATGCGTTTACATACCCACCTGCCGATGATATTTACAACAGAGGCATAGAAGAACAGGATTTAAATCCTGAAGACCCAACAAAGCAAAAAACACCCAACGAAAAACCCGGCAAGCGAAATGAAAAAGATTTTAGCGATGATATATCGGGCAGAGACTTAGATGTGCCAGGTGCTGAGTTGGATGATGAGCAAGAAGACAACGGCAACGAAGACGAAGAAAACAATTCTTATAGTATAGGTGGCGACCGGCACAATGATTTGGAGGAAGACCAAGGAGCGTAAATGCAAAGCAATAGAAACTGACAAATTTCAGGAAGCTCTTAGCAATACAAATTTTACTATTGCCAAATTACTTGCTTAAATTACACATGTGAGCGCACCTGATTTTTGGCAGATGATAGCTGGTCTTGGCTTGTTTCTTTATGGAATGTTCCATCTGGAAGATGCCATGAAACAATTTGAAGGCAGGTCGTTCAAACTGTTTCTTCAAAAGCATACCAAAAATAAATTGAGTGCTATTTTTAGTGGAGCAGCAGTTACTGCGGTGATGCAAAGTAGCTCTATAGTAAACCTGATGTTGCTATCGTTTGTAGGCGCAGGAATGCTTTCTATGCGCAATGCGATTGGTGTTGTGTTGGGTGCAAATGTGGGTGGCACTTTTAATAGTTGGTTGGTAGCGCTTTTAGGATTCAATGCCAATATCACCAAGTTCACTTTGCCAGTTATTGGATTGGCAGGCATAGCACTAATTGTATTCCGCAGCAAGAAAAAGATTTATCAGACTGCGAAATTCTTCATGGGCTTCGGTCTTTTGTTTCTGGGTCTGCAATTCATGAAAGAAAGTATGGACGGGCTGTTGAATCAATTTGACTTTGCGCCTTACCTTACTTACCCCCGCATTGTCTTTGTGCTAATAGGTTTTGTTATCACCGCGCTTATACAAACAAGTGCAGCAACAGTGGTGATTGTATTAAGCGCGCTCTACGCAAAAATTATTCCCATTGAAACAGCAGTGGCGGTGGTGCTGGGAGCAGAGTTTGGAACCACCATTAAGCTATTGATTGGTTCTATTGGTGGCATAGCTTCAAAAAAACGGGTTGCCGCTGCCAACATCATTTTCAACATTGTGTCTTCTGTGTTTGGGTTTATTCTTTTAGTGCCTATCATAAAACTGCTGCGCGATTTTATAGGCATTCACGACCCGCTGATTATTTTAGTTTCTTTTCAAACATTCATCAACATTGCAGGAGTTATTTTCTTTTATTTTTTCCTGAATGCATTGGGTGATTTTTTAGAAAAGCGTTTTGTTGGCGATGATAAATTAGCGACTTCCTTTTTGCAAAATACCAGTCCCGAAATTTTTGATACCGCTTTAGAAATGATAGAAAAGGAAACAGGTCTTTTTATTTATCGGGCTGTTCATTTAAATATGGAAGTGTTTCAAATTGAAATTGCTACTGGCGAAAATGAGTATGAAAAGCAAGCGAAGCAAAACAAAGCGTTCTCCGCCTCTTTATCTTATTTAGAAAAATATCAACTATTGAAACAGGCAGAAGGTGAAATTTTATCTTTTCATGCCAAGATGATGCAGCAAGAAGTTAATCAGAGCAACCTCGCTCATCTTAATCAACTAATGGCTGCTGTAAGAAACGCGATGCATGCCACTAAAAGCATGAAAGACGTTGACCATGACAGAATAGAGTTTAGCAATTCGGTAAACGAGTTGAAGTATGCTACCTATCAATTATTTCGCACACAGTTGAGTGATTTTTATGCTGACTTAATTCAGATATTTCTTTTAAAAGATAAAACATTGTGTTCGGAAAAACTGGAAACACTTTACCAAAAAATAAAATTGAATTATCGCGAACGGGTGAATACTTCTTATAATGACGTAAGGAAGCAGGTATTAGAAGAAGTAGATATTTCAACCTTGTTCATCTTGAATCGCGAATTATATTCTTCTTGTAAGGCAATTATTTTTTCTTTAAAAGATTACTTACTCGACACTGCCGAAGCCGAAAAATTTGAAGACAAGCCTGCGCCCGTTGGCAATAAATAAATCGCTAAACATTTATGCTCTCATCTAATTTCAACATACAAGGATTAAGCGCAGCACAGGTGTTGGAGGCAAGAGCAAAACACGGCAGCAACACGCTCAACTACAAAAAAGAAAATACCTTTTTGGATGCACTTAAAAGCATAGCTAAAGAACCGATGGTTCTTTTGTTATTAGCCGCATCCTCAATATATTTTATCAGTGGCGAGTATGGCGATGGCATTTTTCTTGCATCCGCTATTGTACTAGTGGCTGGCATTTCTTTGTATCAAGATTCAAGAAGCCGTAATGCTTTAGAAAAACTGAAAGATTTTACGCAGCCTAGTTGCAAAGTGATTCGGGATGGTGTGGTAATAGAAATTAGAAGCGATGAATTAGTTATTGGCGACAGCTTGATGGTGGAAGAAGGAACTTCTATTTCAGCCGATGGAATGATTGTTCACTCCAACGATTTTTCTGTGAATGAATCTATTCTCACCGGTGAGTCCATGTCGGTTTACAAAGACAAAGACAAAGAAGACAACTTGGTTTTTCGCGGCACTACTGTAGCCAGTGGATTAGCCATTGCCACCATCACTGCTATTGGCAACCAAACCAAATTGGGCAAAATAGGCAAGAGCTTAGAAAGCATTGCCGAAGAAAAAACTCCGCTCGAATTACAAATTGGAAATTTTGTAAAGAAGATGGCGATTCTGGGTGCTGTTGTTTTTTTAATTGTATGGGGAATCAATTATTTCCGTTCGCGTTTGGTGTTAGATAGTTTACTCAAAGCACTCACGCTTGCCATGAGTATTTTGCCCGAAGAAATTCCTGTAGCCTTCACCACATTTATGGCATTGGGCGCGTGGCGGTTAATGAAAATGGGAATTGTAGTTAAGCAAATGAAAACTGTAGAAACGCTGGGCAGTGCTACGGTTATTTGCACGGATAAAACAGGAACCATCACCGAAAACAAAATGAGTTTGGCAAAACTCTTTTTGCTTTCGAGTAATAAAATTTTGAATCCTGAAAGTGAATTAACTGATGAAGAAAAAGAACTCATCACCATAGCGATGTGGGCAAGCGAACCCATTCCTTTCGACCCGATGGAAGTGGCTTTGCACAATGCTTACACTAACCTAAAAGTAAATGATGAGCGACCTCAATTCAAAATGATTCATGAATATCCGCTAGGAGGGAAGCCACCTATGATGACGCATTTGTTTGAAGACGAAACTGGTAAAAGAATAATTGCCGCTAAGGGTGCTCCGGAAGCTTTGATGAGTGTTTGCAAAATTACAGCAACCGAAAAGCAACAAATAGAAGAGGCGATTAAAACAATGGCAGCAGAAGGTTATCGTGTATTGGCGGTAAGTGATGCGATTTTTGAGGGAAGTAATTTCCCCGAAACACAACAGCAATTTCCATTTTCATTTAAAGGTATTGTTGCCTTTTACGACCCGCCAAAGAAAAATATTCAAGCTGTATTAGAAGGCTTTTATGCAGCAGGAATGACAGTAAAAATCGTTACTGGTGATAATGCGGCTACCACAACAGCGATTGCAAAACAAGTTTCGTTTAAAGGTTTTGATAAAAGTATAAGCGGTGATGAATTGATGAAATTGGGCGATGCTGAATTGCAACAAAAGGTTTTAGATACCAATGTTTTCACGCGCATGTTTCCAGAAGCAAAACTGAAAATTATCAATGCACTGAAAGCGAAGAATGAAATTGTTGCCATGACTGGTGACGGTGTAAATGACGGACCCGCTCTGAAAGCCGCACACATTGGAATTGCGATGGGTAAAAAAGGAACAGAAATAGCGAAGCAGGCAGCCTCATTGATTTTAGTGGAAGATGATTTGTCAAAGATGTTGGATGCTGTGGCGATGGGCAGAAAGATTTATACCAATCTTAAAAAAGCAATTCAATACATCATTTCTATTCACATTCCTATTGTGCTCACTGTGTTTATTCCGCTGGCATTGGGCTGGATTTTTCCCAATATCTTTTCACCAATACACATTATCTTTTTGGAATTAATTATGGGACCAACCTGTTCTATCATTTATGAAAATGAACCGATGGAAAAGAATACGATGTTGCATAAACCTCGTCCTTTCACCGATACTTTTTTTAGTTGGAAAGAATTAGCCACCAGTATTGTTCAAGGACTTGTTATTACCGCAGGAACTTTAGCGGTATATCAATACGCTGTGTATGTAGGTTTGAACGAAGCGCACACGCGCACCATGGTATTTACCACACTAGTAGCAGCCAATATTTTTTTGACGCTTGTTAACCGCTCGTTTTATTATTCGGTGATTACTACAATCAGGTACAAAAATATGATGGTTCCACTAATAATTCTTGCAACGGTTGCCATTACTGCCTTACTGCTTTATATAAAACCAATTGCCAACTTCTTTCAATTTGAAGCGCTCAGCATTCTTCAATTATTGATTTGCTTGGGAGTAGGTTTTGTATCTGTTATTTGGTATGAAGTGGTAAAGATTTACAAGCGGTCAAGGTCATTATTACCATAAGTTATTAGCGAACGCTTCTCGTGAGTCAAATAGTAAATCTGAGTTAAGAGTAATAATTAAGTTTTTGATTGCGTGAATAATTTGCGGGTTATCTAATTGTTCAAAAGGCTCAATTAATTCTGTTTTTCCCTACTTTAAACTAATCTTCAAAATTTTTAAGAATATAAAGATTGAAATTGGTTCTGTAAGAACTACTCCATGTCTTATCCTTGCATTTTATTTTAATTCAATGATTGAGCAATTAGTTCGACCCAATATTCTTTCGCTTAAACCTTATTCATCAGCCCGTGATGAATATCAGGGCGAAGCGTCAGTGTTTTTAGATGCCAATGAAAATTCATTTGGCTCTCCTTTACCACAAACATTTAATCGCTACCCCGACCCACTTCAACTTGAATTGAAAAATAAAATCAGTGCTATAAAAGGATTGCCGGCACAAAATATTTTTCTTGGAAATGGTAGCGATGAAGCCATAGATGTATTGTTTCGGATTTTTTGTGAACCTCAACAAGACAATGTAATTATCTGTCCACCTACTTATGGCATGTATGAAGTAAGTGCTAACATCAATAACATTTCTATTAAGTCTATTCCCCTTCTGCCTTCTTTTGATTTAGATGTAGAAGCAATTCTAGAAGCGCAAGATGCCCATAGCAAGTTGCTATTTTTGTGTTCGCCTAATAACCCAACAGGCAATTCATTGCATTTAGAGGATATGGAATTGTTGATTCAAAAGTTCAACGGTGTTGTAGTGATTGACGAGGCTTATATCAATTATGCAAAGCAACAATCTTGCATTCGTTGGCTTACAGAATATGATAATTTGGTGGTGTTACAAACTTTCAGCAAAGCTTGGGGTTTAGCAGCTTTGCGTTTGGGAATAGCTTTTTCTAATGAGTTGATTATTGGCTGGATGAACAAAGTGAAACCTCCATACAATATCAATGCGGCAACTCAACAATTTGCTTTAGATGCTTTAGAAAATATTGCTTGGGTAAATGATAACATTCGACAAACTATTGCGCTGCGAAATATTTTAGTGGAGCAACTAAAATCAATTACGAATGTTGAACATATTTATCCAAGCGATGCGAATTTTGTTTTAGTAAAAATTGCAGGTGCAAAGGCAGTCTATGATTTTCTTGTTTCAAAAGGAATTATTGTGCGCGACAGAAGCAGAGTAACGCTTTGCGATGATTGCTTGCGCATAACTGTTGGAACGGAAAAGGAGAATGAATTATTAATA
>CAZKHZ010000140.1:7917-9885 GCA_964552715.1 uncultured Chitinophagaceae bacterium
AAAAAAGTCCTATTAATTGACCGTGACGGCACCCTAATTTTAGAAACAGACGACTACAAGATTGACGCTTTTGAAAAGTTAGTTTTCTATCCCGAAATATTTTATTGGCTTGGAAAAATTGCCCGCGAGCTAGATTATGAATTTGCGATAGTCACCAATCAAGATGGTTTGGGGTTGCCTGATTACTTTCCTGAAAGCAGTTTTTGGACTGTGCAAAATTTCATTGAAAATACATTTGCTGGAGAAGGCATAAAGTTTGCAAGTACACACATCGACAAAAGTTTTCCGCATGAGGAATTACCAACACGCAAACCCAACACTGGAATGCTGACAAAGTATTTCAGCAGCGAATACGATTTGAAGAATTCTTTTGTGATTGGAGATAGAATCACCGATGTTTTGCTGGCTAAAAATTTAGGTTGCAAATGCTTTTGGTTGAATGATGGTAGAAATCTTGGCGCAACAGAAATTGGCGGAGAAACCTTGGATTCTTTGAAGCAATATGTTGCCGTTGAATCGCGCGACTGGAAAGACATTTACAATTATTTAAAAAGTCTTGCCTGATTTTGAGACATTACAATATCAGGGTTTCGGGGAAAGTGCAAGGCGTTTGGTTTCGCAAATTTATTCAGATGAAGGCGCAAGAGTTAGACATCAAAGGCATTGTGCAAAATAAAGCTGATGGTAGTGTTTATATCGAAGCCGAAGGAACGGATGCAGCATTCAAACTTTTTATCCCTTTTTGCAATCAAGGACCCGAATTCGCAAAAGTGGAACACCTCAGTATTGAAGAGGGCGCAATTGTTTCGTTTCAGGAATTTATTATTCAGCATTGATACGACAATATTGAAAATGGAATGTTGGAATGATGGAGTATTGGAATGAAAACAAGAAAACAGAATGAATATCTTACATGCGATTGGCTGTCATTTTTCCAACATTCCTTTATTCTATTTTGACAGAAAAAGGGTATTGGGAGATTTCATATTCAAGGCAGGAAAATTTTAAATGAGTTCATTTTTAAAACATAAGTTTGTTTATGTCTGGAATCAGATTGTACTTTATAAAAAAGTTTTTGCGCAACGTGAAGCACAAGGCAGATTACAATAACTTGCGGGGTGCGCGTATCGGTTTTAATAAACTCGTGCGTCCATTCAATAAACCCTTGCCGCATTTTACTTACACCGAAACTATGTTGGGCAGCATGAAAGCCGAATGGATTAAATATCGAGATTGCAACGATAAAAAAGTGATTCTCTTTTTTCATGGAGGGGGCTACGCCACTGGCTCTATTGTTACACACCGCGCGTTTGTTTCGCAATTGGCTAAGTTCTCAAACGCAAGTGCTTTAGTGCTTGAGTATCGCCTTTCGCCCGAAAATAAATACCCTGCTCCGATTGAGGATGCGGTGTTTGCCTACAACTGGCTTTTAGAAAAAGGATTTGCACCAAAAGATATTGCTTTCTCTGGTGATTCGGCTGGGGGGGGAGTTACGCTTGGTGCATTGGCATGGCTGCGCGACAACAACCAAGCATTGCCTGTTTGTGCGGTGGTGTTTTCTCCCTGGACAGACCTTACCGCCAGTGGTGCTTCGCTTATTGCAAAAAAAGATATTGACCCGATGCTGGTGTATGAAGCGTTTGATGTGTGGATTAAAGCCTACTTAGGCGATGCACCTGCTGATTCGCCTTATTGCTCTACCATTTTTCATTCGCTACAAAACTTTCCTCCTTTATTGATTCAAGTTGGAGAGGAGGAAATGTTGTTGGATGATTCTGTTCGCCTTGCTGAAAAGGCTATTGCGGATGGGGTAGAAGTTACGCTTCAGGTTTATCCAAAACACTTTCATGTGTTCAATGCGTTTTGGCGTGTGTTGCCCGAAGCTAACCGAGCAAACAAGTTTGCAGGTGCATTCTTTGCCGAAAGTCTGCGCGATAAAGCCTAAATATTATTGCTGCTCTTTGCCTG
>CAZKHZ010000141.1:0-9793 GCA_964552715.1 uncultured Chitinophagaceae bacterium
TTCCAGTTGTATTAGCACCTACACCGCCACTTCCTGCGCCACCGCCACCACCTCTATTTCCAGAAGCGCTTGCACCGCCATTGCCGCCAATAAAATTTGTACATGTGCCACATAACGCAACTCCATTTGTTCCCCCTGAACTTCCAATACCACCACGCCCACCACGCGCTCTTACTTGAGCCAATGCAGTGCCTGTACCTCCACAATTTATATAAGACTCTCCTCCGTCTGTTCCATTATTACTACCACCGGTACCTACAGCACCTACAACTATTTGGCAAGTAGCTGAAGAAACCGTAATAGTTCGTCTTGCATAAGAGCCACCTCCAGCTCCAGAACAAGAAGATCCACCTCCGCCTGCTCCCCATCCTTCAAATGTTATGCTGGTAACACCTGCGGGTACGCTCCAAGTACTGTTTGAAGATGTAAAATCAACAATTGTTTGAGCATTTACAATGTTCACCTCAAACAAAAACGCTAATAATAAAAGCGATAGTAATTTTTTCATATTATAATATTAATGCTTGAAAATCCAAACCCATTATAGTGTTAGAGTATTTTTTAAAGAGTCATTTTCAACTGCGCGAAAATAAGGCAAGTGTTAAGCTAATGTCAATAAATTGCAAAGAATATTTTATGTGCAATATTAGAAAGCTAAAGCTCCCTAAAACTTGAAGTTTAGTAATATTTGATATGCTTTTTGAAGCCTAAATCATATAAAATCAAGCTACTCTAGAAGTAACATTTTAGTTGTACCTTGTTTATAGAAAATCAACTATTTTTTCATTTCTTCTTGTAGCCAAAATTCTATGTCAACATAACCAGATAATAAAGATACATCTGATCCTTTTCTTTTTGATCCACTTAGTTTATAAATTGAGTTGAGTTCCAAAAGCATGTCAAGAGATGTTTTTTTGGAGGCTAATCGTAAATACTGAATGAGTAATGAATCAAATTTGCTTAGGGCATTACTCCTTTTTAAAAACTTAATAGTAGTGTCTGCAACATTTGCTAATAATCCAGAACTATTAGTTTCGTAAAGCAAGAGCAATTCCAATAACCTGCCTGCAAAGTATAAGTCTGGTCTTTCTGTTTTGCCAGCTTTACTTAAGGTATTTCTTATAAAATCCAACGCTTTATCAAATTTTTTTGCCAGAAAAAGCAGATGAGAAGCATTAAAATTCAACTCTAAGGAAAAGAAGTTTCCAACATATTTTTTCTCTCGCTGTAATAGGTCTTTAACTTCATTAATCAACTCATCAGTTTTTGAAAAATTTCGATTATTTATATAAAGCAATACTTCGGTGTTAATTATACTTGCAAGTGCTTCGATTCTTATTTGTTTTTTCGATCCAATATTTGAAATAAAGGGAGACTTTCTCATTTCTCGTAGTTTTTCGCTCACCCTTTTAAAGTCGTTTATGCCTAAAAGTGCTTGACATAAATTACTGTATGCACTAAAATATATCCCGGTATTCACTTCAACAAAATCAAGATTTGCCTCCAAAACATCCATTACCTTTTGTGCATACTCCAATCGCTTTTCGGGTTTTCGTAGCACACCATAGTAAAAATTAAAGCAGGTGTAATAATAGTAACGAGTAATTGTATCAGCATGTAGTGGAATTGAAATGTCTTTTACTGGCTGTATCATTTCTTCTAACCGCAATTGCAAGGATTCATCTACTAAATTTCCATTTGATTGAATAAAGGCAAATAACTCTATGGCAACCCTTTTTAGTCTCAAACCAAGTAGCTTAGACTCCGTTACTTGTTCTTGTAACCACACTCCTTTTATTGCCTCATCAAAATGATATTTTTTAGTTTGAATTCTAGCCTCTATCTCGTAAACGCGATCTAAAAGACATTTGTCTTCATACTTTATTAAATCTTTCTTTGTTAATTGAATTTGTCGGCTACATGCCTCCAGCAAACCTTTCCCATATAAAACTTCGGCTTCCATTACTGAAAAATACGAACTCAATTGCTCATTGGAATCAACGCTCGACAGTACTAAACTTTTAAGTATAATGTGAAATAGATAGTTCTTAGCTACGCTAAATTGTTTTGCAAAAGCCTCGTTCTTGAATTTTTCTTTAAGTAATTTTTCATCATATAATTGCATAGTGTCCATGGCATTGAATAAGCGCATGTATGCACCGTTTTCTTTTCCACCAATAGAAGTAGCATATAGTTTGAAATAGCGTTTTTCATTGCTCGCTAATGATTTAATCAAATCAAATAAATCGCTTGTAGTTTTCATTTGTTTTGTCGCCTTACCAATTCCGAAGGTAGGAAAGCTGCTTACTTAAACTTTGGCTTCCTAAGAATAACACAAACAAATTCTAAATTTCATTAATAATTCTACAAATTAAAATTACATTTTATTGAGTTTATAAAGTTAAAAAAAGGGGTTCAAGGAAACCTCCTCTCCTATCATCACTTCCGCTCACCTTATTAATACTTTTGAAAAAAGTTTACTACAACAAGCTTTTAACTATTTCAACTAAATCTATTTTATGTATCAAACCGAACTCTATTAGTTTTGCCTCCTTTTATATAGATGATTAAAGACTGGTGGAATAGTTTTATAGCGCAGCCGCAAAATAATGGCAGTATAAAAAGACAAGGCTCCCTTGCCAAGCAAAATGATATTGCAAACGGTATTGCGCTTTTGGTGGCAGAGATTTTGCGAAGCAACAGTCACTTTTCTAATGCCGAAGAACAGTTTGTATCCGCGTTTTTAAAGCAACATTTTGCCACTTTAAATACTAACAAGATTCTCGACTCCATTCGCGGTCATTTCACTATTGGTTCGCGCCCCATGCTGCGCATCACTTGCCGACAACTGCTGAACGATGTAGATGAAACATCTCATAAATTAATACTAAGGTTTTTGTTGGGTGTGGCTGCCAGCGACACATTTATCCACGCTCGTGAAATGCGCGCTATCCATAGAATAGCTGCCTACCTGAATGTTTCAGACGATGACTTCACTGAAATTAAAAATGAATTTGTAAGCACAAACAGCCCCTATTATGTGCTTGGCATCAGCGAAACTGCAACGCTCAGTGAAGTAAAAAAGGCTTATAGAATTAAAATCCTAAAACACCATCCCGACAAAAGAGATACCTCAAAATCTGAACAGGAAGCTACCAAAGAATTTCTGAAAATTCAACACGCTTATCAGATTATTATAGAGCACTATAATGTGAATTGAGGAGTAAAACAGTTATTGAGGATTTGCAGCTATGATTTGAGCTTTAACTGTGTGTTTGGAAGCATTTTGGAAATTTAAATTGCGTTATAGCAAAGCAATATTGCTGCACTATTTTCCAGATTCAATATGCTACTGCTCACCAGCTTCTTTCCGCCATTGCCAATAGCCGTAAATGGCTAGCAAAGTAAAAGCAATGTACAAACCAACAGTTGGCTGCATTGATTTTAATGAATACATAATGGCTGCGGCAATGTCAATCACTATCCACAGCAACCAACTTTCAAGATACTTGCGGGCAGTCATCCATGTGGCAATAAAACTAAAAGCGGTAACTCCAGCATCGAAAAAAGCTGTGTTTTGTTTCAACACAGCCATTGAGAAATACCCGAGCAGGGCAGTTAAAACTGTACCAGCAAGTAATAAACAGAGCAGTATTGCTGAGTTTATTTTTGTGATGCCAATTTGCTTGCCGGCATCATTTTTGTTCCATAAAAGAAGCGCGTAAATGGCTACACCAACATAATAAACTTGAAGTATCGCATCGTAAATAAGGGCATTTTTTATGTTCAGATAAACATAGATTGCAGAGCCAATGCCGCCCGCAAGCCAACACCATTTAATTTGCTTGGAGGCAAGAATTACATAAATTAGAGAGAGAAAAACGGCAAGGTATTCGGCTAATTCCTGCATTAATATGCTGATATAATCAGGATTGCAACTTCACATTTTTTAGAGAAGTCATGTATGCTGCAATTACTGAGGCTAACTGGGAAGAACAGTTTTTTATGTTTAGTCTTCCTTTTAAATTTTCAATGCCCATATTTGAAACAACCTCGCCTAAAGATGAATTTAAAAAAGATGATGTAACAACTTTTACTTCAGAAAAATCTAAAGTAACAATATCGAAATTGACTAAAGCATTTTGTAACTCAATTTTGAGTGCAACTGCTTCAGTGTTGGAAATCGTCCCTGCAACACAATCTTTTATGACTATTGTCTTATTCATTGAATCACAAATCTATTATACAATTGAGATTTCCTCTGTTAATTCTTCTGTTAAGGGTAAATGAGTAGTGTCTATCCATATAACGAATAAAGTACCTTTAAAGTTTTCTCTAATGCTTACTAGTTGCTCGGAGCCATCGCCTTTAATCCATAAAATGGCATTGTTACTCACTATTAATATTTTACCAGATAGTGATTTTATACTTGTTCTTATAGTATCTAAACCTCTGCCTGCATTATGAGGCTGAGATTTAGAAGAAACAGCCAATTCTGTAGCATGTTTTAAAGCATCAGTTGAAGATAATTTTTCATGCCCTATTTTTTGAAGATAGGTGTTTATCTTTTTCGGAATTCCAATTCCAAAATCACAAACAGACAAAATAATTTGATTTCGTTCAGGAATAAACTTAGTAAATGTATAGCCTGGTATTTTAGAATTAGAATGGTCGAAAATATTGTTGAATAATTCACCAAGTGCATTCCCTACTGCAAATAAATCTTGATTGGGAAGAAAGGTATTTTGAAAGTAATTTGTAACTGCATCAATATATGAACTGTTTTCGAGTTGCTTGATTAGCCAAAGTGGGTGTGTAAATTTATCTTTTTGCAAGGGGATAACGGCACTTTCACCTTTGCAGAAATTAATGAAATTAAAAGAAGATAATAACGTGTGCATTGCATCAGAACAGCCTCTCACTTTGATATAAAAGCCCTGTTGCTGATACTCGTGAATCAAACAAGCAAGTGGAGTAATGTGATAGGGTTTTAAAAACTTAGGTTCTACTTTACTAAAGTCAAAATGAATAACCTTTGATGGGTACTTCCTATAATCATGTTTGCTTACTTTATTACCAACAACCCACGCAACATGGTTTTCAATCTTATTAAACACTGGAACCACAATTATTCTACTCTTAACACTCATGGCTATTCTTAAGTGTAAAAAAACTCACCCTTAGCAGCTTTATCGCGCAATAATTGTGTGGGAGTAAATCTTTCGCCTACTTCTTTTGCCAACGAATCTTGAATCGCTAAAGCCTTTGCTGCACCCAAGAAATCTAAGTAACGGAACGGACCGCCCTTGAATGGAGGAAAGCCTAAGCCAAAAATTGCGCCTACATCACCATCTAAAGGATTTTCAATAATGTTTTCTTCTAAACACATAATGCACTCGTGAATCATTGCAAATCCCAAGCGATTCTGAATCTGCTCTTCGGTGAAAGATTTGCGGGCAGGGTTGCCAAAGAATTGATAAACAGATTCATCAATACCTTGCTTTTTGCCTTTTTCATCATACTTAAAAAAACCTTGTTGGTTCTTTTTGCCCATGCGTCCGGCTTCAAACATTTTCTTTACGGCATCGGTAGTTTTTGCGCCTTTACGTTGCTTGTAATATTCAATCAATTCTCCGCTCATTACATGCGCACCAACGTCTAAACCAACCTCATCCAACAAAGTAATGGGACCAACAGGGAAGCCATATTTTCTCATTGCCTTATCAATCAAAATTGCATCGCAACCATCCTGAATCAATAACAAAGCCTCATTAAAATAAGGAGCTAAAATACGTGTAGTATAAAAGCCTGGACCATCATTTACTACAATGTTTGTTTTGCCCTGACGCACGCCAAGTTCGTAGCAAGTAGCGGTAACCCAATCGGCAGTTTTAGGTGTTTTTACAATTTCGAGCAAAGGCATTTTAGGCACGGGGCTGAAATAGTGCATACCGATTATCTGCTCGGGGCGGGCAGCTTTTTCGGCAATAGAAGTGATTGGTAAAGCAGAAGTATTGCTGGCAAAAATTGCATCGCTGCTTATTGCAGCCTCCACATCTGCAACGATGCGTTGCTTCAATTTTACTTCTTCAAACACCGCTTCTATTACTACTTCAACTTTATCAAATCCACTGTAATCTAATTTTGAATGAACGCGATTGATAAGTTCCTGTGCTTCGGGTTCGGTCATGGTTTTGCCCGCAATTTTGCGTGCGTAACTTTTCCAAATTCCCTTTTTAGCCGAAGCGATTGTTTCTTCCTTAATGTCTTTCAGCAACACTTCCATGCCATCGGCAATACTCACTTCGGCTATGCCTGCACCCATAAAACCTGCGCCAACCATGCCTAATGTTTTCACCTCACGCACCAATTCTTTTGGATATGGATTTTTCTTTTTATCCGTCATGGCAAAGAAAATATTGATAAGCTGACGACTAACTTCGGTCAAAATTAGTTCCTCAAACTTTACCGCCTCAGCATCCAATCCCTTTTGCATTCCGCCTTCCATACCAGCTTCCACACATTCTAAAATTTTGAATGGTGCAGGGTAATTGCCTAGAGTTTTACCCATCACCATTTCTTTTGCCTTTTTGTAAATAATGCCGCGCGTAATGGAATTACGCTCTAATAGCTTTTCTACAAAAGTTCTTTTATCGGTACGCACAAGTGGCTTCTTGGTAAGTTCCAAAGCAAAATCAATTGCGCCTTGCAACAGACTTTCCTTGGTAGTAAGTTTGTCAACCAAATTCATTTTTACAGCTTTGGAAGCATAGATTTTTTTACCTGTCAAAAGCATATCCAACGAACGTTGAATTCCAATCAAACGAGGCAAACGCTGTGTGCCACCACCACCTGGCAATAAACCCAGCATAATTTCGGGCAGTGCTATATGTGTGCTGCGATGGTCGCTGGCAATACGCGCATGACAAGCCAACGCAATCTCGGTTCCTGCTCCTAAACATGCACCATGAATAGCTGCAACAATTGGTTTCTTAGAAGCTGCTAAATCATTTAGTGCGACATGTCCTCTGCGTGTAAAAGGTTCAAAATCTCCTTTCTTCTTTACCTTTTTGAACATGTCAATATCTGCTCCGGCAATGAAGTCTTTCTTTTTAGAAATCAGCACACAGGCTTTTACCTCTGGGTCGCTGTCTAACTTTTTAAAGATGCCATCAAACTCTTCAATAACATCTAAAGAAACTTTATTGATTGGAGAATCTGTTTGGTCGAGCCAAATAATAGCAACACCGTTGCGTTTTTCTATTGTTGCAAAACTCATTTTGTTATTATTTTGAGGGAAGCGAAGATGAAAAATTTAAGGAGAATCTAACTTAGCGAAATACCTAAGGGGTATTGCTTGAAGGCATTTAGCAACCTAATGCAACCAATCTAAAAGAAGGATTGTCTATAGATTGGTTTAGTTTTATTGTTATTAAATAGGTGTGTAAGTCCGGTTGAGAATTCAACCGGATTTTTTATTTTAATTAAGTTTAAGAACAAAAAACTGAGTATGGTTTTAACTTAACTTCATTTCTCCCACCAACTGCGGAACCCATTGCTGAATGCGATTTTCAGTTAACTCATCCTGATTGTCCACATCCAAACACAAGCCTACAAATTTATCGCCACGTTGTGCCTTGCTGAAATCATGCTCATAGCCAGTAGCAGGCCAAAAGCCAATTAACTCACCACCATTTTGCTCAACAATTTCTGCAAACAAACCAAGTGCATCGCAAAAGTAAGATGCGTAGCCATATTGGTCACCCAAGCCAAAGAAGGCGACTTTTTTACCTTTGAAATCTACTTGTTTCATCTCGGGAATGAATTCTTCCCAATCGCCTTGTAGCTCTCCATCATACCAAGTTGGCATTCCTAAAATCAATAAATCATACGCCTGCACATCGGCAGCTTTCTTTTTGTAAATTTCCTTTACATCTACTTCATCTGCCCCAACCGAAGATTCAATAAGGGTTTTGAGTTGTTTTGCAACACGTTCTGTGTTGCCAGTGTCTGTTCCGTAAAACAATCCTATTTTAGCCATATACTGATATTTGCGGGCGCGAAGGTAACCATGCAAGTGAGAGTAAGTTACTTTTTACAATGAATTTTGTGTAAAAAAAAACTACACATTCGCACGCTCAAATTAGACTTTGAAAAATTTCAAACCAATTAAATTATTGCTGATTGCTAATGCCATTTCCGGCATAAGCCAAGGCATTACCATGATTGCAATTCCGTGGTATTTCACTGGTATTTTGCATCAAGAAGGATTATTTGGTAGTATTTATTTTTTGGTAACTGCTGTCTCTCTTTTTTGGGGTGTGTATGCAGGTGCTTTGATTGACCGCTACGACCGCAGAAAACTTTTTCTAGCGATGAATGTGGCAGGTTTATTAATACTTGGTGGCACCGCTGCTTATGGATTCTATAACGAGGGTTTAGATTGGTGGATGGCGGCAATACCATTTGCTGCTACAGCCTTTATCTACAACATTCATTTTCCTAATCTTTATGCCTTTGCACAAGAAATAACTTCAAAGGAAAATTATGCAAAAGTGAATTCGTTGCTTGAAATTCAAGGGCAAATATCATTTACACTTGCAGGTGGTATTGCTGCCATTTTACTGAATGGATTAGATGGTGGTGGCTACTCAATTGGTGACCTATCGCTACTAAAGGGTTTTATTGTAAAGCCTTGGACTATTTATGAAATCTTCTTGGTAGATGCGCTTACTTACATTGTTGCTTTAGTTATTATTTACTTTATCAAAACAATGCCTGTTGTTGAAAAACAGATTGACACCGCACCATTAAGAGAAAGACTAAAAACAGGTTATCGCTTTCTAAAAAGTCATCCCGTTTTGCTTCGCTTCGGTTTTTTGACGCTTTTGCTGTTTCTCGTCATCATTATATTTAGCACGCTGCTTTCGCCAATGTATGTGGACTTATTTTTAGAAAGAGGTGGTGATGTTTATGCCTTATCGGATATGGCTTTTTCTTTCGGAGCTTTACTTGCAGGCTTTGTTACTGCGAGATTGATTGGAACTTCGCAAAGTGTGCGCGGCATTATGATAATGCTGTTGATTGCCGGAGTAATGCACTTAGTAATGGTTGTCACAAAAGTTATTGCCTTCTTTTACTTAGCCAACTTTATAATAGGTTTTTGTAATGCAGGTGTAAGAATTTTACGGGTAACCTATCTGTTCAATCATATACCAAACCACATTATTGGAAGAAGCACCAGTGTTTTTTTTGTGCTGAATGTGTTGGGTAGATTGGTTTTGATTGGCTTGTTTTCATTACCCTTTTTTCACACGCCTACAAACATTTTAATTCCGGTTGTTATTCTTGCGGCAATATGTTTTGCGGCTGTAATTTTTATCCAAAGAGACTACCACAAACTCTGAAAGGGGACATAGGACAAGCGTTGAGGGACGGCTGTTAAACGTCCCTCGTCCCTCGTCTCCCGTCCCTTTCACAAGAACAGGTATCAAAACAGTTTTTAAAACACTAAACTTGCAAAATGCTTATCAAATCATCCGATTATATCGGTAGTTATGTAAACTTAGATAAATGTCCACAAGAGCAAATTCCAGAATATGCTTTTGTAGGAAGATCAAATGTTGGAAAGAGTTCGTTGGTGAATTATTTGTGTGGCAGAAAGGCTTTGGCAAAAGTGAGTGTGACACCCGGAAAGACGCAAACCATCAATTATTTTCTTATCAATCAAAAATGGCATCTGGTGGATTTGCCGGGCTTTGGGTATGCAAAAATTTCTCGTACACAACGGGGC
>CAZKHZ010000142.1:0-9570 GCA_964552715.1 uncultured Chitinophagaceae bacterium
TGGAGGTGCGCAGCTTCATTATGCGCACAAATAATTACGGAGATAGCAGGGGAGGGGTCAGTTTTTTCATCTAAACTAACATTTACAGGAGTTGAAGTAGGCATGCCCAAGCTCAAAAAGTATATCATCAGATATACAAAGCTGCCGCACAACATCATCCACAGAATCAATTCCATTGGTTGCGAAGGAAACAATTTGTTGAATTGAGTGAGGCAGAATTGCTTTTGGCTTCCATATCGGGCAGTGAAAATTTTAGGTTTAGGGACGAAGGTCGAGGGTCGCATGCTACCGTCCCTCGTCACCCGCCCTTCGACCCGTTTACACTTTATCCCACAAGTCCTGTTACTAATTAAAATAATACAAGCGGTTTGTACTACTAGTTTACTTCGCTTTATTTCGCCCCCTTGATTTTTCTTCCGATAACTGCTATATTACCATTCAACATAATGTAATTCAACTTTTTGGAAAACGCGCATAACATTCTTTTTTGGGATAAAAGACCTCTGGCTTCGCAGCCCGATGTGCAGGCGTTAAAGCTTATTTTAGAAAATTCTAAGTTGGGAGTTTTGGTGCTAAATACAAAAGATGAAGTGTTGTTTTCTACTTCATCATTCACTAATATATGTGCTAATAACTACTTTAAAACCAACTTTATATCATTATTCAAGTACGATGCTGCTAAAAGTAGCCCAGACACTATAATTATCAAGAGCGAAGATAACGGCTCTATTGAAATCAGTGCTTCATTTATTCATTGGAATGATGAAAAAGCAACCTTGTTTTTAGTAAAAGAAATTAGTGCTTTCAAAAACGAAAAGCAGGACGAAGGACTACACATTGCCATGCACCTCACCGAAAGTTTTCACCTGCCAGTTATGTTCTTTAAAGGCGATGTTCTGGTTGCAGCAAATCTTCGCGCTATTGAAAGATTGGGTATTGACTCCAACGAATTTAACCGCACCAATTTTGCCCATCTATTCGATAATCAGCAAAGTGAAAAACCTGCCTCTGCTGTCGAAAATCTTTTAGACGCTGTGAAGTTTAAGAGTATTATGAGGGGTAGCTCCGCACGCGAAAAAGTTTCTATCGTGTCGCGCTATGTGGTGTTGGATGGTTTGAGTTTTAGGATGGTGCAGGTGTTGGATGAACAGCCGGCTAAAGTTGCAGATAGCCAAGAGCAAAGCACCGCACACGACATTATGATGATGGCTTCGCACGACCTGCGCGAGCCAGTGCGCACCGTAGTAAACTACGCGCAGCTTACTTTAGATAAACTCAAAAACGGCAAATACAAGCAGGCGTATGAATATGCTGAACTCGCTGCCTCCACCGCATTGCGCATGGATAAGTTGCTGAGCGATTTTAAGCTGATGGTGAGCATTGACGAAAAGCCGATTGAGCACAAAACCGTCAGTTTGCAAACAGTGCTGAATGCCGCATTGACCGAAGCCGAAAAAGGTTTTGATAAAGCGCAGATTGAAATAAACATCCACAAACTGCCAGATATACAAGGAAGCGAAAAGTTGCTCATTCAGCTTTTCAAACAATTGCTCGACAATGCCTTCAAGTTCAAAAAAAACGAAAAAGCAATTGTGGAAGTAGCGGCAGAGCAGGAGGGCGACAGCATTTTGATTTGTGTGCGCGACAATGGCATCGGTATGTCTCGCAAATACAAGGACAAGATATTTGAGCCCTTTCAACGTCTGAACCGAATTGATGAATACCCAGGTAGTGGCTTGGGCCTCACTATTGCAAAAAAAATTGCCGATAAACACAATGGCAAAATCTCCATCGAATCTATGAACGGCATGGGTTCAAGCGTCTATGTCTCACTGCCTATTTAGACATTACTCATGCTATTTACCTGCTGTCCAATCCTAAAATAGCTTAATGTATTTAGAGGCAAAAAAATCTCAAATTGGAAGCACAAAAAACAATCAACAAAGCTCGTGTGCTTTTTAAATATTTAGGTTTGCACTTTCAGCAGAGTATTTATATCAATATTGCATAAATTTGCTTACTACAATATAGAATAGCTTGCAACAAAACGTATATGCAGGGCAGAGTGTAAACGCTCAGGCGAGTTTTGCTTCAGAAAAATGTGAGAAATTGGCATGCGTTATTTCCTCTTGTTTCCACAAAAAGAGATTGAAATGTTTGATAAGAACCAACAATATTTTTGTTATTGGTAAGTAATAATATTTATCAAACACAAAGTAAAAGTGCAAACAGATTTTACCTACGAACTGAATCGAGCCCCCTCCAATCTTATTACTTAAAGAACGCGGTAACTTTCAATTCCATTTGGCTATTATTGGCGATTCATTACAAGGTGAAAATCATAAAGCCGCAATCAATTCTCAAATCACTTTTGCAATTTCAAAATAAAGCCACCATATTCGCAGCCCATTTTTTAAACGAGGGAGTTCCTTTGCCGGAACGCAAGAACCTCAAAAAACAATATCATGGCAAAAGAAATTTCAACGTACATCAAGTTGCAGGTTAAAGGCGGACAAGCTAACCCTGCACCACCAATTGGACCAGCATTAGGTTCTAAAGGTGTAAACATCATGGAGTTCTGTAAGCAATTCAATGCACGCACGCAGGACAGAATTGGTAAAGTATTACCAGTTGTAATCACAGTTTATACCGATAAAAGTTTTGAATTTGTTATCAAAACTCCACCGGCTCACAACTTGTTGATGGAACTAACCAAAAAAACAGCAGGTTCTGCTGAGCCAAACCGTAAAAAGATTGGTAATGTTTCTTGGGACATCATTCGCAAAGTAGCCGAAGAGAAAATGCCTGACTTAAATTGCTTTACCGTAGAAAGTGCTATGAGCATGGTTGCTGGTTCTGCTAAAAGCGCAGGTTTTGTTATCGAAGGCAAAGCTCCTTGGGAAAACTAATTGATTATAAATTTCAATAATCATTAGACATTAATCATTCACAAATTTAAAAACCGTGGAAGGGGTGTTTTCGCCTCGTTTGCACCACATAAATTTTCATTAATATGAAACTCACAAAGAAAAGAAAAGCTGTAGCAGGCAAAGTGGACAAAAATAAATTGTATTCGCTTGAAGTTGCTACTGCATTAGTAAAAGAAGTAAATACCGCAAAGTTTGACGCTTCAGTTGACTTGCACATCGCATTAGGTGTTGACCCTAAGAAAGCTGACCAAGCTATTCGTGGCACAGCAGCTTTGCCTCACGGAACTGGTAAAACAAAAAGAGTATTAGTTTTAACCACTGCCGATAAAGAAGATGAAGCTAGAAAAGCTGGTGCTGACTACGTTGGTTTGGAAGAATTTGTAACCAAAATAGAAGGTGGGTGGATTGATTTTGATGTGGTAATTGCTACACCAAATGTAATGGCTAAGATTGCTAAAATCGGTAAAATCTTAGGACCAAGAAACCTAATGCCCAACCCTAAATCTGGTACAGTAACACCAGAGGTTGGCAAAGCTGTTGAAGAGGTTAAGAAAGGTAAGATTGCTTTTAAAGTAGATAAGTTCGGTATTGTTCACACTTCAGTTGGTCGCGTGAGTTTCTCACCGGTTCAGTTGAATGAAAATGCTTCTGCATTGTTGCAAACACTTTCTAAAATGAAGCCTGCAACTGCAAAAGGTATCTACTTTAAAGGTATCAGCTTGGCAAGCACCATGAGCCCGGGAATCAATATTGATTACAAATCAGTTGCGGGTCTATAATCCATTTACTTCTAAAAAATTGAAATCATGACAAAGTCAGAAAAAACGCAAGAAATACAAAACCTGAAAGAGAGGTTCAGCACAGCACAATATTTTTACTTAACCGATTCATCTTCATTGAATGTAGAAACCATCAACCGTTTCCGCAGACTTTGCTTTAACAAAGGCGTGGAGTATCGCGTTGCGAAAAACACTTTGGTGCGTAAAGCATTAGAACAATTGGAAGGCAACTACGAGGAGGTTTATCCTTTATTGCACGGTGCTACAGGCATCATGTTTTCTACCGAAGGTGCAACACCAGCTAAACTTTTGAAAGAGTTTCGTGAAAAAACTGACAAACCAGTTTTGAAAGGTGCATATATTGATAGTGCAGTGTTTGTTGGTGATAATCAACTTGCAGCATTAGCAGCATTGAAGAGCAAAAACGAACTCATTGGCGACATCATTGGTTTGTTACAATCTCCTGCAAAAAACCTTATCAGCGCATTGCAAGGCTCTTCGGGTCATACAATTGCAGGCTTGGTAAAAGCTTTGGAAGAAAGAGCGCAATAATTAAACTACAATACATCAACATCATAAGCACTACCGGAAACGGTGGTGCTTTTTTTGTGGAATAATGCTAAATCAAATATCCCCTAACACTGGGCGCAACACCACATCTTCTATAACCGTGTTTGCAGATAAATTATAGATACTGAAAACCAAGTCTGCAATGTCTGATGATTTTATGAAGCGAGATTCAGGAAGGCTGCTGCTCGACCATGAATCTGTGAGCGTAGCACCTGGAAGCAGTGCTGTAACTTTAATATTGTGGGGTTTCAGTTCTTCGCGCAAGGCTTTTGAAAAACCATGCAAAGCAAACTTTGAAATGCTGTAGCTGCCACCATTAGGATAGGCATGAGTGCTTGCTATTGAGCAAATATTAAAAATGCTTCCGCTGCCTTGCAATTTCATTTGTGGAATTAGCTTCCGAGAAAGATTATAGGCAGAATACAAGTTAGTTTCAATCAGCATTTCAAGTGTTCCATCTTCTTCTTCATGTACTGCACCGGGTATAAACTTTCCTGCATTATTCACTAATGCATCAATAGTTTTAAAGGTCTTTAATACCTCATTAGCAAATGCTATCACCTGAGCTTTAACGGACACATCGCAAGATAAAACCAACACTTTTTGGGTATCTGTTTCTTTAAATTTATTTTTAAACGAATCTATATTTCTTGCACATAAAGCAAGGCTCCAACCTTCGGCATAAAACTTTTCGGCAATAGCTAAACCGATACCTTTTGATGCGCCTGTAATTATAATTGTCTTATTACTCATAGCTGAAATATTTTGCGTTTTTGTGGCTGTCTGAAACTAAATTGAAGATTTAAACCTGCCACTCCCTTGCCGCTCATTTGCGGTATCATTGGTTGAATGTCCAAGGCAAGTTTATCGTCCACATTCCAATGAAAAAGATGTGCATCAACGGCTGCATCCACAATATTTATTATATACCATAAAGCAGTAATTACCGACATAATATCCAAGTTTCGCTTGTTAGAATCACGATAGAATTTCAACTCATCTGCGCTTGAAGTTCCCTTGAATGAAGCATTAGTTGTAGAATCACCGTCAA
The DNA here is from genome assembly GCA_964552715.1 of uncultured Chitinophagaceae bacterium. Taxonomy (GTDB): domain Bacteria; phylum Bacteroidota; class Bacteroidia; order Chitinophagales; family LD1; genus UBA7692. Next base: position 5,331 of record CAZKHZ010000142.1, read on the forward strand.
CAGCAATGCGATAGGCGCCTCTATATCCATTGTAATTTGTACTAAAATGATACAGTCCATAACCCAAGCCTGCGAAGCCGGCATAGATGATTGGAATTTTCCACCAACGTTTATTGTAGCCTTGCCCAAGCCCGGGAAGAATTGCGCTCATCCAGATAGCTTTTTTAGGACTGTGGCGTTTATCAACTAATTTCTTTTTCATTAAGGAAGCGGAATCGGAGTCTATAGTATCAGTAACAGTTTGAGGAACCGATGAAAGCGTGGTGTCTAAGGCAATCATAGAATCAATTGTTTGAAACTTGTTGCGCTCTTTATCAGGAGCATCCTGCGCATTGGCTGATAGATGAAAAAGAAAAAATGAAAAGAGAATAAAGAGGATTTTGCTCACTGCTTGAACGCGATATTACTTTATATCCATCAATTTGATTTCATAAACCTTACGCTCTTTGTTGTGCATGTGATTATCGCGCAACCATGAGTTCAACAACTTGATGTGGCGATATTGCAAACCAAACTGTGCTGCAAAAGCGGTGATATTGGTTATGGGTGTATCAACCGTAACTATTTTATAAGCAAAGGGTTGGTATAGATCTTCAGATTTTAGATAATATCCACAGGCTTCGGGATTAGAGAAAATGATTTTCATTGACAACATTCTGAAAACGTAGCGAGAGGTTTCTTGTGTGAGTAGTAAATTATAGTAGTTATCTGTTTGTTGTGTTTTGCATTTATCTGCCATGCCAGCCATTCCCATATTATACGAAGCTGCTGCCAGTGTCCAATTGCCTAATTTCTCTTTTGCTTGCTTTAAATACTTACAAGCCGCACGCGTGCTCTTTTCTACATTATAGCGTTCATCTACTTCTGCTCTTACATCAAGATCATACAGCTTAGCAGTAGGTTCAAGAAATTGCCAAAAGCCTGCTGCTTTTGAGGGGCTAACAACATCGCGGAAACCACTTTCAATTAATGGTAAATATTTAAAATCATTAGGCACACCTTCTTCTGCTAATATTCTTTCAATATCAGAAAAATAACGATTGGCAAGCTTCATGGTTAGCAAAGTATTAGAATGCCAAAAGGCATTTACCTGAAGTTCTCTGTCTAAACGTTCAAAAACATCAGGGTCTTCGAGGGGTACTCGTTCGCCTGCAAAAGTTACTTCACCAGATATACGAAGTGGCTCTACTTTCTGGGTAGAATCAATGCGTGTATTGAAAACTACTTGAGGAGTTTCGGAGCGTGTTTTGTCAAACACATTCACTTTGTCTTTCAAAAACCAATTAGTTTTTTGCAAAGCATAAGCTGCACCAAAGCCTGCTAATAAAGCGATTGCTACAGCTACAATCAAAACATTTTTCTTCATGGTAATCAATTTCTAATCTACACTTTTCTTGAACACTGGAACTGAACTACAAGCCTCGCCATACATTACAGAGCGGGCAACTTTAGCCAATTCAAAACTGATTAAGGCAAATGCCCCTGGAAGTATTTCTCTGTCGCCACACCCTTTTACTATCACTCGGCTGCCTTGATACTTTTTAAAATCAATTGCTAAAATGGCGCGTTGTTGAAATACATCTTCTGCATGAGTAGGTGTAGTAACAACCATGTCTTTTGCAAAAGGGGCTAATGAAACACTCAACAGCATGTATGCCCACATGGGTATGATGGCATTACTGCTGCAATGCACACACACATATTTGTTGCGGAAAGTAGTCCAATCTGTTTCTGCAATTTGTTGTCGAAAATCTGCTTCACGAACTATCAAGCCTTTGAAGAGAAAATCTTTCAAGTCAATATTTACAACATTATCTTTTGCAGGGAAAAATTCTGCTAAATCAATTTCCAGCACGCTGCGACTGGCAGCTTTATTAATGATAGGTTCTGGTGATTGCATGTGGCGAATGTAAGAAGTGTTGGAGGAAGATGCGAGATAATAGATGTGAGATAACAGACTTTAGAAAGTTTTAGTGAAAGGCTCTGACTCCCGCAGTTCTGCGGGACAAGCAAGTTTAGACTTACTTCTTCAAGTTTAATTGCAGGCTTCGGCTGAAACTCTCCTCCAACGAAATCAAAGTTTCAGTTCGGTTGATGCCTTCTATCTTTTGAATCTTATCATGCAACACTGTGCGCAGGTGTTGTGTGTCGCGGCAGTGCATTTTTAGAAACAAGCTGTAATTACCTGTGGTGTAATGGCAACTTACAATCTCTGGGATTTTTTTCAATGCTTTCACCACTGCATCATACATATCACTTTTGTTGAGATACACGCCAATGAATGCAGTGATATCGTATCCCAATTTAGGTAAGTCCACTTGTATTTGAGGAGCGTGCGCAATACCTGCTTCGGTAAGTTTTTTCATGCGGACATGCACTGTGCCTGGAGAAACATAGAGTTCTTTGGCAATTTCTGTGTAAGGCATAAAGGCATCTTTCATCAACAAATTCAATAACTGAATATCTGTGTTATCAAAATCATAATTGGAGGCTTGATTTTCTGACTGTTTTTGATTTTTATTTTCCACAAGGCAATTTTATTGAATAAAAACGAAACTTTTAGCCAATTCATAACATTTCTTGCAATGAAACGTATCATCTGTTATATTTGCATCATGTTCTTTAAAATTGTTGGGTGATGGAATTTTGGCAAACATGCCCACCGGTCTCGTGGGTGAGGAGCTTGGGATAAATCAAAGCATGAATGGTGATAACTCACCATTCATGCTGCGGCTAACTACCTCTTGCAGGTTCGAGTCCTGCCCCAACAGCTAAATGTTCTGATATGGTTCGGTTTATGATGCTTATGGTAACGCTGTCCTTGATAGCTTATCTCTTCCTTTCGGTGGTGATGTTTGCAATACGCATCATAACTTTTGGTGGTGTGAGCTTTAAGCAGCAAAGGTTGAAACCTGTCAGATATTAATTTTTTCGTTCGTTCTGTCCGTTTTGTAGGCTGTATTCCTTAGTTGGGATGCAGCCTTTTTTTTGGGGATGGATTTGGAGCAATTGTTTTCTAGCTTTCGGCAATGGGCTTTGTGTTTATTAAAGAAACCCTTAAAAACCCAACAATTTTGAAACGAAAAGACAATTGATAATTTTTTGAGGGTGCGAATTGATTTTTCGTTGTTATGATTTATATTTTCATTTCACTAATAAGTGTTGTTTGCTTTTGCTCTGGGTAAACACCATCTGCCCATTATGGTTCTGTGTTTTTTGTTTCATCTATTAAATCTGCTAATGCTTGGGAATCATGCACGCTGGCATCGGTTACTTTATATTTGGTGATGAGAAAATGAAAGAATAACTATGAGAAAATAGGGATTTTTTTTTGGGAAAGCTGTCTGAAACAAATTACGCTGCCAAGGAAATAGAAATTAGTCTTATTAATTTGAAGATTCTGTTATCAATTACTTTTTGAACAAAACCAATAAAAAAAGGGGTGGTATATTATTAATATACCACCCCTTCACTTTTTAATTTGAATTAATCTTCGGCACTTCTGCTCAAAGCATAAATTACTAAGCCAAAACCAATTTTATTTATGGCATCCGCAATATTGTAAACAATATCCATTGCATGGCTTGCTGCTACAGGGTCGCTTACAAATTGAATACCTAAAAATCCTCCTGGAGTTCCTAAAATATAACCTAATGGATATATTGCCCAACCAACAAAAACAAACCATCCAAGTATTCGGGTTGCTTTTGCCACTTGAGTTCCAGATGCTTGGGCTAGTTTTGCAACTTCCCCAAACCATACTAAATAAAGAATGTAGAAATAAGCAACACCAGAAACTCCGCCCCAGATTGCGCTATTGCTTCTATCCAACGTTTCTCCAATGTAACCTGTTACCAACATCGCTATTGAAGCCAAAATCAATTTCCAAAGTAAGCTAACCTTTGCTCCAGCTTTTTTGGTGATTAAATAGAATTCAACACACATCAACGGAACGGTCAAAATCCAGTCAACATAACGAAAAAAGGTTGGTGAATCTCCAGTTTCTAGATTGTATCCCCTCATGTAGTAGTAATGCACTGCTGCTATAAAGGTTATAATTCCCGAGACAAGAACTGAAGTTCGCCACTTAGGAGAAGTGCTGTTTACTTCAAAAAAGAAAAATACTGATGCGGCCATCATAGCCATCGTTCCGATGAAGAACGTGAAAGCAACGTAGTTGTCACTTGCAATTTTTAAATGTTCCATTTTGTTTTGTTTATATTAATAATAAATAATAGAC
>CAZKHZ010000143.1:0-9555 GCA_964552715.1 uncultured Chitinophagaceae bacterium
GCAAAATTTACATATTCATCAATTGTAAGCGAAAAGGTTTTATCATTTTCAATCAACAAATGATAATTAGCTGGGGCTATATAGACATGCCCACTTTCAATTTTTTCTTTTTCATCTGCTTCTCTAATAGTAAGATTGCTTTTGTCATTTAAAAGTTTTATCCATTCAGCATCTGAACGTGAACTCACATGTTGCACTATGATAATAGGAATACAGAAACCAGCAGGCAATGCTGAGAAAATAAATTTCAGCGCATTCATCCCACCAGAAGAAACCCCAATTACAATTGCCTCGTAATCCATTTTTTAATATCTCTTTTTAAAAATGCGTTGTTTTTTATCTAACTCGGTATATTTTTCGTAAAACTCCGTAAAGCGTAAACCTTCTTTTGAACCCAAACATAAAATGCCACCAGTTTTAAGACTTTCATAAAAAAGTTTTTGCACTTTATTTTGTAGCGTGTTATCAAAATAAATCAGCACGTTTCTGCATAATATCAAGTGTACCTCCGCAAAAACACTATCGGTAACCAAATTATGATTCGCCCATACAATATTTTTTTTCAGTGATTGATTCATGATAATATTATCATGACTGGAAGTATAATAACTTGAAAAAGGTTCTTTTCCTCCCGAAAGTTGATAATTGGAGGTGTATTCTCTCATCATTGAATTTGAAAATATTCCTTCTTTCGCTCTGTTTAAAGCATGTTGGTTAAAATCAGTAGCATAAATTGTTGTTCTGTCATACAATCCTTCTTCTTGCAAAATGATTGCCATTGAATAAGCTTCTTCACCAGTTGCGCATCCTGCATGCCATATTTTTATAAATGGATAGGTTTTCAAAATAGGAATAACATTTTCTCGTAACGACTTATAAAAATCTTCATCACGAAACATTTCGGTTACCGTGATTGATAAGTCCTGTAAAAGTGAGTGTGCAAATGATTCATCATTCAGCACTTTAGCTTTAATTTGAGAAATATCCTCTAATTTGGCAAGTGTCATTCTGTTCCTAATCCTGCGATTGATATGGGCTTTGGAATACTGCCTGAAATCATAACCATATTTTTGGTAAATGGCCTCTAGTAATAAGGAAATTTCTAATTCTGAAGTGTCTTCGTTTGACATAGAGCGCAATTTTACACAGCTTAAAAACGAAAGAGTTGCATAATTTAATATAACTGTTACATAAATCACACTTTACCTAACCGAGAAAAAAATCTTGGGCGTTTTTATAGTGGATTTTGTCTTGTCCACATTGGTCAGTCTTTTAGCATTGGCGATGAGGTTTTGCAGCTACAAGAAGGTGGCGATTTTTACCATCCCGATAGCTATCGGGATTGATGCGGAGAACCAATGTTTGATTAACCATCCCGATAGCTATCGGGATGTCTGCGGAGCACTGAACCCCGCGTTTTGGGTAGGTGCTATTAGCGGTTCGTTATTCTATTTGTGAAGATTGTTTGGCGGTGCATAAAAGTCGATAATTGAATTTGTGTATAAGCAATTGTCTATTTTGTTTGTAATTCGAAAAATGGTCGGATTTTTTGCTCCAATTGGAACTAACATCGGTTATCTTTTATCATTTATTTTTGTGTTTTAAAATTTATTCCCTCTCTGTTATCAAATGAAATGTCAAAATAATATAGATAAGGGTAAATCCAATCAACATAATTTCTTTTTGTCAGGTCTGATGAAGTTCTTATTTCAAGCTTATTGTAATTTTCGTATATGGCACTTTGAAATTCTACAGCGTTTAATTAATTTTAATTAGCAAAGGCATAGCGTCAAATTGTCCATCAAGTAAAGCCCATTTTTTTATATCATTCAAATACACTTCTAATAAAACGTGTCCAGCACCATATTGTGTTGTTTCAACATTTTTTGTTTTTAGCCTTAAAGTTCTTGATTTCAAGCCCATAGCGTTTAAGGAAGCAGTTGCCACGATACCATATTCTACACAACGGAATTTTTTACCATCTTTTACTTCTTCCAATATTGAAATTTCATCACTTTTTTTAGGTTCGTTGTTTCCATTATGCTCCCATTGGTTATGAACCCAATGTAATATTTTCAGGGCTTTCTCTGTGTCGGTTTTAGTGTCTATAACTAAACTGTCAATGAAATATTTTGAACGCAGTAAATTTAAGTAATCGTTGTTTTTATTTTGTTCATACAAAAATTTTAAACTTTTATTCTTTGATTTTGTATCAAAATGAAGAACTGTGAAACTTGGCTTGATGTCTTTTATTACTGTCAAAGCATAAGAGGTGTCATTAACAGAAACATAGAATTTATAAACTTGTTCTGGTTTTACTTTAAAGTGAATACTGTCTTGGTCTGTGTAGAAATTAATTCTTCAATGTCGGAACGGCAATTAACTAATAAACTGTCAAAGTCAATTTGAGACGAAATTGTTCAAATACCTTTTACCCAATCATTACCTATTTTATAATCTGCTTTTATGAATTTAGCTTTAATCAGTGGAAGTCCTTTGTAATTTGTCTGTCCGAATGCGATAAATGCAAACAAATATAGTGTCAAGTTTGTGTACACACAAAAAGACATTGGCTCATTTCTGAATATTTCGCACACAGCCTACGCCAATTTAAGTTGTTCCAGATTAGCGGTCATTGATGCAAACCACCGTCAAGGTCTGCAACCGCTGACGGGGTATCGCCACCCAGCCGATGGTCGCAGACCTCCAACGTGGTTTTGGGGATTTAGACTTTCCGTCATCAAGACCTTCAAAGTTTTAAAAACCTAGAAGGTTTAGCAAGTATTTCACTCAGCGGATTGCCCGCGGGTGTCTATTTTGTTTCGGTAGAAATTGCTGGCAGCGTGGTGAGGAAGAAGGTGGTGAAGTGGTAGTGCAAACTTTTATAAAATATTTTTCTATCACCCCTTGCCAAAAGAACTTTTACGTGTTAATTTACTGCTGCGCGTGAAACTTTTTTTTTGAAAGACCGTAATTCGGCAACTTTTGACTAAACTTTTTCACATGTATTGTTAGCTTTGGCGCGTTTATTGTACACCCAAAGTTTTTGAAGACCTTAAAACTTCCGAAACCGAACAACAAAAAGTATGAAAAAGTTTTTACTATCAACGCTTGCTATCGTATCTCTGGCTACATTTTCTTTTGCACAAATTGCTATCATACCAAGCAACAATGCTGCTAATTTGGCGCAGTCGCTTGCGGGCAATGGGGTAACAATTTCTAATGCCGTGTTAGCTTCGGGAACCAATGGTGCAGGAAGTTTTACAGCAAATCCCAACACAGGCTTGGGCATTGCAAGCGGTGTTGTTTTATCAACAGGTAACGTGGGTAATATTCCACAAGCAGCTTCGGTATTTTCAAGTACCGGCAATGGCGGACCTACAGATGCAGACTTATCTACACTGTCCAGCAACCCAATTGATGATGCTGCAAGGTTGACTTTCAGCGTTACCCCATTGGGTAATAAGTTGACATTCCGTTATGTGTTTGCATCAGAGGAGTATCCTGAATATGTGTGCAGCAACTTTAATGATGTGTTCGGGTTCTTTATTACAGGTGCAAATCCAAATGGACCGAATTATAATAATTTGAATTTGGCTACTATCCCTAATACAAATATTCCTGTTGGTATCAACTCAATTAATCCTGGTGTACCAGGACAATTTGGTACTGCTGCTCAATGTGTTTCTACTGCTTACTCTTCTCTTTATAGAGACAACTCTACAAGCACAAACATCGTTTTTGATGGTATGACAGTGGTGCTTACTGCCACTATTGATGTTGTTCCATGCCAAACCTACAATTTGAAATTGGCAGTAGGCGATGCAACTGATGATATTTATGACTCAGGTGTGTTTTTGGAAGCTGGTTCATTTACTTCTAATACTGCAACTATCAACACTGCCTATTCTCATTTAAATTATACATCAACTTACGAGGGTTGTTCAAGTGCTACACTAACTTTTAATTTTACTGCACCTTTTGTTGGCTCTGCATTGTTTGACTATACCATTTCAGGTAGCGCTACAAACGGTACAGACTATCAGCCATTGTCGGGTAGCGTAGGCGTTCCGGCAGGTAGTACTTCGGCTTCAATTGACATTATACCTAACACCGATGGTGCAGCAGAAGGTCCTGAAACAGTAATTATCTCTTTATTTTTACCATGTTCAACTCAGCCTTATGCAACTACTACAGTTACTATAAATGATGCACCAAACTTAATTGCATCTGCTGATGACAATACACTTTGCCCTGGGCAATCTGCTACGCTCACAGCAAGTGGTGGAGCGGTCAGTTATAGTTGGTCGCCAACAGCGGGATTGGGTTCGCCTAGCTCGGCTGTTACATCAGCCAATCCTACAGGAGATGTAACTTACACAGTTACCGGAACTACTGGAAATTGTTCAAGTACGGTTGATATTGCTTTACAAAGAAGTAATTTGAATATTTCTGGAATTACTTCATCTGTTCAATGTGGCAATTCTTCTATTGATGTTACTGTTAATGATGGAAGACCAGGTTACACCTATGTATGGAATGATGGTCCGGTAACAGAAGACCGATTAAATCTTGGTGCAGGTGCTTTTACGATTACAGTTACCGATGCCTTTAATTGCACTACAAGCCAAACATTCAATATTGCACAACCACCAGCTTTAATTGTAAGTGGCACGCCAACTAATATACTTTGCTTTGGAGGTTCGTCAGGGGCGATTACTACTTCTGTAAGTGGTGGATCTCCAAACTATACTTATGTATGGAATGACGCCAACCAACAAGTAAACAGAGCAAATCTTGCTGAGGGTACTTACTCAGTTACTGTAACTGATGCAAATGGTTGTTCAGGTATAGCTTCTTTCACAATCACGGAGCCTACAGAGGGTCTTGATGTTGTGCCATTAGTATCAAACACAAGTTGTGGTAACAGCGATGGTGAGATTTCTTTAAGTGTAACAGGCGGAACACCTGCATATACTTTTGCTTGGACGAATACAGAAACTACCAAAGACATTTCAAATTTAGCTGCTGGTATTTACCAAGTTACTATTACTGATGCAAACGGCTGTACCAACATTCAGCAATTTACAGTTGGTTCTTCTGCTCAATTTACTATAACTGCCGTGCCAACAAATGAAACTTGTTTAGGTACTGCTAATGGTAGTATTAATGTTACAGTTTCTGGTCAAACTACTGGCATTGTTACTTATTTATGGAATGATAACGTGCAAACAGAAGACAGAAGCGGTCTTTCATTCGGTACCTATACAATTACTGTAACTGATGGTTCTGGTTGTTCAGCTACTGCGCAGGCAGTATTAACACAACCTGCTTCTATTCAGGTAAATGCTTCTCAAACAAACATTAACTGCTTTGCAAATAACAATGGCAGTCTTTCATTAAGCAGTTTAGGTGGAAACGGTGGTTTCAAATACTTGTGGAACGACCAAAATACTGATTCTGTTAGAAACGGATTGTCTGCTGGAATTTATGATGTTACAGTAACAGATTCAAAAGGTTGCACAACCGACAGAACATTTACCATAACAGAGCCTTCTCAATTAACAGTTAGCATACAAAAAACAGATGCTACTTGTACAGGTCAATTAGGAAGTGCAGTTGTTACGCCTACAGGTGGAACACCAGGCTACAATTACAGTTGGAATCCGATTAACCTTCAAGGTGCAAGTGTAAGTAATCTTCAACAGGGCTCTTATTCAGTAACTGTTTTCGACAACAGAGGTTGCTCTGCAACGCAGTCGTTCAACATCACTACACCAAATCCAATTGTACTTGCTGAAACGCATGTTGATGTAACTTGTAAAGGATTAAGCAATGGATTAATTGATGTTACGATTTCAGGTGGCACACCTGCAATTACTTTCGGATGGGCAGATAATGTTCAAACAGAAGATAGAAGCGGTTTGATTGCAGGAACATACACCATCACAGCATCAGATGCTGCGGGATGTTCTGCATCACTTTCAGTTACTATTGCTGAACCTGCTGATATTTCAGTTTCACTTGTTAATACTGATGTAAAATGTTTTGCTGGAAATGACGGCACTATCTCTGCAACAGTAACTGGTGGAACACTTCAATATGTTTACACATGGAGTGTAGCTGGTTCTGGTAGCTCTTTATCCGGTTTAACCGCAGGTACCTATTCAGTTTCTGTTACTGATGCAAATTCATGCTCACCTGCAACTGCAAGCATTACTATTGCTGAGCCTCAAACAGCCTTAGCTGTTCAGGTGGCTAAAACTGATGCTTCTTGCGATGGAACTACTTTAGGCACTGCAACTTTAACTACTTCGGGCGGTACTCCAAGTTATACTTACTCATGGAGCAACCCAAATCTTTCAGGAAGTTCAGTAAGTAATTTAGCCGCAGGCTCATATACTGTTACAGTGTCTGATGCAAATGGATGTTCAAAAGTAGAATCATTTACAATTGTTACTCCTGCTGCTATTACACTATCAGAAACGCACACGGATGTTTCATGTTTTGGTGGAAACAATGGTACCATAGATGTTACCATCGCTGGAGGAACACCAACCGTAAATTTTGGATGGACTGATAATGTTCAAACAGAAGACAGAAGCGGTTTGCTTCCCGGAACTTATACTATCACTGCAAGTGATGCAGCAGGTTGTTCAGCTTCTCTTTCTATAACAATTGCAGAGCCTTCTGAATTGTTGGTTAGTGTTTCAAAAACTGATGTAAGTTGTTTTGGTGACAGCACAGGAACTGTAAGTGCTTCTGCAACAGGCGGTGCGCCACAATACAGCTTTGAATGGAACAATCAATTTATTGGTGCATCACAATCAGGCTTACCTGCTGGAACATATTCTGTGACAGTTACGGATAGGTTCTTGTGCACAGCTACTGGCTCGGCAGTTATTGGCACACCAGCACAATTGAGTGCTACGGTTGCTAAAACTAACGTAAAGTGTAATGCTGTTAATGACGGAACTGCAGATATTACAGTTACCGGTGGTGCTCCACAATACATTTTTACATGGAATGTTGGAGGCATAGGTGGTGGTTCTCAAACAGGATTAGCTGCTGGTAACTACGATGTTACTATTACGGATGCTAATGCTTGTACTACCCTTGTTAACTTTATTATCGAAGAGGATTCTGCTATTGTTCTGACTTCTTCGTCCACGCCTGTTTCTTGTGCAAACAACGCTGATGGTTCTGCATCTGTTTCTGCTACTGGCGGTTCAGGTGCCTATACTTATGTTTGGTCAATTCCAAGTCAATCATCTTCTTCTGTTACCGGTTTAACGTCAGGTTCATATACTGTTACGGTAACTGATTCAAAAGGTTGCAGTGCAGTTGAAAATATTTTAGTTGGTCAACCAATAGCTATCCAAATCACAGAAACACATGTTGATGTAGCTTGCGGAAACGCAACTAACGGTTCAATAAATATCACTGCTACTGGTGGTAATGGTGGTTTCAGTTTCGCTTGGCAAGATGGTGGTGTTATCACCGAAGACAGAAGCGGACTTGGAATCGGTACATACACAGTTTTGGTAACTGATAGCAAAGGTTGTTCAGCTTCTCTTGCAGTAACTATTGGAAGCAATGCACAAGCAATTGTTATTACAGAAGTTCTTAGAGATGTAACTTGTGGCGGTGCAAAAGATGGTTTGATTGATGTTTCTGCAAGCGGTGGTGCAGGTCAGTTCTCTTATGCTTGGGCTGATGGTAATGTATTTACTCAAGACAGAACTGGATTAAGTGGTGGCACTTACACATTGGTTGTTACTGATGGTGCAGGTTGCACAGCTCAAAAGTCATTCACTATCAACGAAAGCCCTGCGCTTTCAGCTATTGCAACTTCTATTAACGCTGGTTGCACAGGTACTAATGATGGCTCAATTAATTTGACATTTACTGGAGGAACTCCAAACATTTCTTTCTTGTGGAACGATCAAGTTATTACCGAAGACAGATCAAATCTTGCTTCAGGAACTTATATTGTAACTATTACTGATAGCAAACAATGTACTTTCTCTTTAACTGTTAATATTGGTCAGGTATCTTCAATTCAGTTGTCTCAACAATCTACCGATGCAAAATGTAATGGATCGGCTGATGGTACTGCTGCAATCACCGCAACCGGTGGTAATGGAAACTACGCTTACAACTGGAACAATCCAAACATTAACGGCTCTGGTTCAACTAACCTTACTGCAGGAACGTATAACGTAGTTGTAGTTGATGGTTCAGGATGTTCAGCTACAACTAGCTTTAGCATCACTCAACCGGCTGCAATTGTAATGAACGCATCTGCAACGCCAAACATTTGCTTTGGTCTTGGTGACGGCACTGCTACTTTAGCTGCATCTGGTGGCATTGCCCCATACAACTTCACAGTTGAATTAGCAAACAGCAATAACCCTAACAATCGTTTAGATGGTAACTTCTTAGGTCTTTCTGCTGGAAATTATATTGCAAAAATTACAGACAAAAACGCTTGTGTTGCTACTTCAACTTTTAGTATAGTGTCTGCAAACGAAGACTTGTTCAACTGGAACACTTCAAGAACAAGTTGCTTTGGCGAAGGGTTCAAAGATGGTTCTATCAATGCTGAAGCATTAACTGTAAGCAATGCACCTTTCGAATATTCTTTCCAAGGCAGTGCATTTACAACACAAACTAAATACGATAGCCTTGCAGGCGGCACTTATGTTTTCACTACTAAAAATAGCAACAGTTGCATAGTGAATCATCAGGTTACTATCCAACAACCTGCTGAGATTTCAGTTACCTTCCCAGTAGAAACATTGTTTGTGGAAATGGGACACACTACTCAATTAAATGCAAACGTGTTGAATACAAATGGTGTTACATTCGCTTGGACTGCAGACAAATCTCCTTCATACCTTGATTTCAACTGCACTACTTGCACCGAGCAATCTCCAGTTTCAACAACTCCGTTTACTAATGTTTACAGATTAACTGTTAGCGATACTGCAAATTCACAATGTTTCAAACAAGGTGCTATCACAGTTGTAGTTGCAAATGAAATTGCAGTTCCAACTGCCTTTACACCAAATGCAGATGGCAGCAACGACCGTTTCTACCCTGTGTTCAACAATAAAGAAGTGAAACTGTTAGAGTTCCAAGTTTACAACCGTTGGGGACAAATGATTCACGCACAATCTGCGGAAGGTTGGGATGGTAGCTTCAATAGCAATGCACAACCAATTGGCACTTACTTGTACTACATTACTTATGAAAGATTAAATGTAAACACAGGCGAAGTAGAAGTAAAGAAAAAAGACGGCAACTTCACATTGATGCGTTAAGATAAAAAGCCCTCCTCTGTGGGTTTTCTATGGATTCAAATTTTCAGGTCGCTTCGGAAACGGGCGACCTGAATTTTTTTTAAAAAAGACCTGTTTTTCACGCTATAATTGTTCGATACGTATTTTACTTCAAAAAATGTTCTCATAAAATTTACTTTTGCAGCCGCTTAATCAACGCATGGCTCGGTAGCTCAGTTGGATAGAGCAACAGCCTTCTAAGCTGTGGGTC
>CAZKHZ010000144.1:0-9546 GCA_964552715.1 uncultured Chitinophagaceae bacterium
GTATTGACTGGTTCAATTGTAGGTATAGCTTACTTAACAGAGTTGTTTATTGCTTGGTATTCAGGCTACTTATACGAGCAACATGCGTTCTTCAATCGCGCACTAGGTAAATATTGGTGGGCTTACACATTGATGATGACTTGTAATGTTCTTTCTCCACAAGCATATTGGTTCAAAGCAGCCCGCAGAAACCTTTGGGTAACTTTCATCCTGTCAATATTCGTGAATATCGGTATGTGGTTTGAGCGTTTTGTAATCATTGTAACTTCATTGGCAGATGACTTCCTGCCTTCAAGCTGGACATACTTCTCACCAACATGGGTTGACATTGGTATTTATATTGGTTCAATCTGTGTGTTTATGACTTTGTTTCTATTGTTTGCAAGAACATTCCCTGTAGTGGCAATTGCCGAGGTGAAATCTATTTTCAGAACATCTTCTGCAGCATCAAAAGCAGAGCGTGCTAAGAAAGAAGGTGCTGCGCACGGAGGTTATGTGGGCAGTTATCAGGTAGGTATTTTGGATAAAGACGCTAAATAAAATATTAATACAAGTAAGAATCTCAAAAATATGAGTAGCAATAAATTTTTAGTTGGCATGTGGGACCATGAAGAAGTATTTCTTCATGCGGCTGAACACCTTATACATGATGGTGTTGAAATTCATGAGACATTAACACCATTTCCGGTGCATGGTTTGGAACATGTTTTGGGTTACCGCGACACGCGCATCCACACAGCAGGTTTCTTATTTGGTATCACAGGTACTATATTGGCTTTGACGTTGATGACATGGGTAATGACTACCAACTATGCAATCAACTTTGGCGGTAAACCATATTTTGCTTTGCCTTCATTTATTCCAATCACATTTGAGTTGACTGTATTGTTTGCATCTGTGGGTATGGTATTAACATATTGTGTACGCAACAGACTGTTCCCAGGATATGTACCTCGCATTTTTGATGTGCGTACTACCGATGACCGCTTTGCATTTGTATTTGATATTGACGGAAAAAGTGAAGCTGATGTAGCTAAACTGAAATCAATTTGTGAGCACAATGGTGCAGTAGAAGTAAAAACTAAAGAGTTTAAAGACGGAGAAACACTTTAATTAATTTAGCGGCTTTAAAAGATAAAATTCCTTTGGTCAAAAAAGCCTGCCGTTTTAACAGTGGGGAAAGAAAAGAAGAAAGAAAGTTTTAAAATGAAAAATACAATATACATTTTGCTTTTCTCGGTAGTTGCCGCCTTAGCAGCTACTTCGTGCAGCCGCGATTTAAAAAAACCGGGAAGAGTTTTTATACCAGATATGAACTATAGTCCTGGTTATGAGACCTATTCTGAAAGTCCTATCAGCACTCCTGAAGGATATAAGATGAGTGCTCGTAAACCGGTTGAAGGAACAATCCCTCGTGGTTGGGTTCCTACTGATGAAAAAATCAGAACCAATCAGGCATTCTTGATGGGTTACATGGCTAAAAACCATTTTACTCACGAACCTGCAAAATGGGACGAGGAATATGCAAAAGCTGCTGCTACTATTCAAAATCCTTTAGAGGCAACAAAAGAAAACTTGGCGAAAGGTAAAGAGGTTTACACTATTCACTGCACACCTTGCCATGGCGAAAAAGGTGATGGTAATGGACAGTTAGTTGTTTTAGCTGATGGAAGTGATGGACCTTACACTGCGGTGCCTCCAGCATACACAAAACGCTTGCCTGAAATTAATGATGGCAATATTTTCTATAGTGTAAGCTATGGAAAAGGTATGATGGGTGGTTATGGTTTTGCTTTGAATGTGGAGCAACGTTGGCAAGTTATTCAATACATTAAAAGTTTAGCGGGAATTACAGCAGCTACTGTAGCAGTAGTGCCTGTGGTTGTAGTAGCAAAAAAGTAAACGATTAAAGAAATTAGAGAAAAAATAAAGAGATGACAGAAACATTTCAATTTGGAGATAAACTTAAAAAGAACCTATTCATTGCAATTGGATTAGGTATAGTTGGATTGCTCCTTGCTTTTGTGCTTTATCCGCAAAATAACCACAGCCGTTTTTGGACTAACCTTTTGGTGAACGCCTATTATTTTACAGGCATTGGCATCTTCGGAATATTTTTTGTTGCAGCTAACCAATTGGGTTATGGTGGTTGGATAGCGTTGGTTAGAAGAGTAATTTTGTCGCTTTCAGGCTTCCTAATTATTGGCGGTCCTATTTTACTTTTAATTGTTGCATTCACATGGTTTGGTGGCCACAATATTTACGACCACTGGGTTCATGTCTTACACAATCCTGAATTGATTACCGAGAAAATGACCACAAAGGTTATTTACTTGAGTCTTCCTTTTTGGACGGCACGCATCGTGATTTATGTTGTCCTGTGGATTGTGTTCGGTCGTTTATTTTCTAAGTTTTTAGACAAAGATTTGTCTGAAAAAAGAAACTATAAAATTTCCAAGCTTTTAGCTGCTGTTTGGATTGTAATATTCGCGGTTACTGAAAGTGCAGTTAGTTGGGATATGATTATGAGTATTGACCCACATTGGTACTCTACTTTGTTTGGTTGGTACAATTTTGCAAGCTACGGATGTGCAGCTTTTGCATTCTCAATTTTGTTGGTTGTTTATTTAAAATCACAAGGTTATTTGGCACAAGTAAATGAAAACCACATTCACGATTTGGGTAAATTCTTGTTCGGTTTCTCTGTATTCTGGACTTACTTATGGTTTAGCCAATTCATGTTGCAGTGGTATGCCAACATTCCAGAAGATACTATTTATTGGGTAAAACGCTTCGATACAGGCTTTAAGATTACTGTGTTTCTTGCTTTAGCAATCAATTTCTTATTGCCTTTATTGGTATTGATGACGCGTGGTTCAAAGAGAAATTACCGTACTATCGGTTTTGCAGCAGTTATGTTGATTATTGGCCACCACATTGACTTCTGTAACATGGTGATGTATGAACCAAATGTAGCTGCGGCTCATGGAGAACATGGTGGCGGACATCATGCTGCTTTAAATTCTAATAGCACTGTTTTGTATGCTGAAAATAAGGAAGCGGTAAAAGAAGAAGTTGCACCTGCGGTTGTAACAGATGCCAATGAAGCTCCTGCTGTTGAGACACATGCTAAAGAAGCGCACACAACTGACGCAAAAGGTGAAGTACACGCTGCTGCTCACGATGGAAACGAAGCGCACGCTGCTCATGGTAAAGAACACGGACATGACGATGCTGTAAAAAATTATGCAGGTTTTGGCTTGGTAGAGATTCTAATTTTTATTGGTTTTGCAGGCGCGTTCTTATTTATGTTCTTTTTTGAATTGGCAAAACACCCTTTGTTGAACGAGAAAGATCCATATTTCCAAGAGTCTTTGAAACACAATATTTAATATTCTGAAAACCAGAGAAAACAATTTTCTTAAACAATACGTTCAAGAGTTACTGAAAGAAATAAAACTGAAAAAAAGATGACTGTACTGATAGCAACCGCGATTTTTGTCCTGCTTTTTGTAGTGTTAGTTTACGTTGCACGAGCGAGTGAATTGGCAATGGTTTTGAATGGTGAAGATAAAGACACCAGTAAATGGAGCAAATTTAATGGCTATATGTCTTTAGGTTTCTTGGTGCTATTTTTTGCTGGTATCGCTTGGTCTTGCAAAATGTTTATTCCAGTTATGATTCCCAAAGCGGCTTCATTGCATGGTGTAGAAACAGATAACCTGTTTTATGTAACTCTCTTCTTCATCTCAATAGTATTTGTACTTACGCACGTAGCCTTATTTTGGTTTTCATACCGTTATAATGAGGCTAATAACAAAGAACCATACTTCTACACGCACAATAACCAATTAGAAGTTGTTTGGACTGTTATTCCTGCAATTGTATTGACAGTTTTGGTTGTAATGGGTATGCGTGTGTGGTTTAATATTTTTGATGTAACCAAACGCGATGCCAAAAACATGATGGTGATTGAAGCTACTGCAAAACAGTTTCAATGGAGCATTCGCTACACTGGAAAAGACGGTGCTTTTGGCGAAAGAATTATTGACAAAGAACACATCAAACCAGAGAATGAATTAGGTATTAATTGGAAGGATGAAAGTAGCCGTGATGACTTTTTTGCTAAAGAAATTTACTTGGTAAAAAACAAACCAGTATTGGTTAAAATAGGAGCATTGGATGTATTGCACAGTTTTTATTTGCCTCACTTCCGCGTTAAAATGGACTGTGTGCCAGGTATCCCAACGCAGTTTTACTTCACACCTACAATGACTACCAAAGAGATGCAAGATTATCTAAGCACACAACCTTGGTGGCAAACAATTCACCCCGAAACTCAAAAACCTCGTTGGCAGACTTTCAAATATGAATTGGCTTGTGCAGAGTTGTGCGGTCGTTCACACTATGGAATGCAAAAAGATGTAATTGTTGTAGAGCAAAAAGAGTATGACGAGTGGTTTAAGGAGCAGGCTTCTTACTATGAAAGTGTAGTAAAGCCAACTTTACCAACCGAAGAGAAACCTGCTGAGAAAGTGCAGGCTTTATTGAGCAAATAATTTTAATTAAAAAATTCAGCGCGCTATTTTGCGCAACGAACCATAAATAGTAAAAGAAGTATATGCAAACAGTAGCAGCACATGCAGATGTTCATGCTCAAGAAGCACACGGTCATGGTCATGACGACCATCACGAAGAGTCATGGTTAGAAAAATACATTTTCAGTCGCGACCACAAAACAATTTCCAAACAGTTCCTTATAACAGGTATGTTTTGGGGTGTTGTTGGTGGATTGCTTTCAGTTTTATTCCGTATCCAATTGGGTTGGCCTAATGAAACTTTCCCATTCTTAGAAACATTCTTGGGCAAGTGGGCTGAAGGCGGAAAAATTTCAAGTGAATTCTACTATTCATTAGTTACTATGCACGGAACAATATTGGTGTTCTTTGTATTAACTGGTGGATTGAGCGGTACATTCGCAAATCTTTTGATTCCATATCAATTAGGAGTAAGAGATATGGCTTCTGGATTTATTAATATGCTTTCATATTGGTTTTTCTTTGCTGCTTCAATTGTGATGTTCTCTTCATTCTTTGTGCAAACAGGTGCTGCATCAGGTGGTTGGACGGCTTATCCTCCAATCAACGGTATGCGTGATGTTGCAATTAACAAAGGTTCAGGTTTAGGTTTTGATCTTTGGGCATTGTCAATGACATTGTTTATAGTTTCATCTTTATTAGGTGGTTTGAACTATGTGGCAACCATTTTGAACATGCGTACTAAAGGTATGACCATGATGAAAATGCCTTTGACAATTTGGGCATTCTTGTTTACTGCCGTGTTGGGTATTCTTTCTTTTCCTGCATTGTTGGCAGGTGTTTCATTGTTAGAGTTCGACCGTTTGCTTGGCACATCATTCTATTTGAATGACATTGTTATCAACGGTAATTTGTTGGATTACAAAGGTGGGTCACCAATTTTGTTCCAACACTTATTTTGGTTCTTAGGTCACCCTGAGGTTTATATCATCATCCTTCCTGCATTTGGTATAGTTTCGGAGGTATTGAGTATACACAGCCGCAAACCTATCTTTGGATATCGTGCAATGGTTATTTCCATTATGGCGATTGTAATTATATCTTTCTTGGTATGGGCGCATCACATGTTCGTTACTGGTTTGAATCCAAATCTTGGAGCTGTGTTTGTATTATTTACCTTGTTAATTGCCGTTCCTTCAGCTATTAAAGTTTTTAACTGGATTGGTACTATTTGGAAAGGTTCTCTACGTTTAAATACCCCTATGCTTTTTGCAATTGGGTTCGTATCTCTTTTTATTAGTGGTGGTTTAACTGGTATCATGCTGGGTAATTCTGCTATTGACATTCAATTGCACGATACATATTTCGTTGTGGCTCACTTCCACATCGTAATGGGAGTTGCAGCTTTCTTCGGAATGTTTGCTGGTGTTTATCACTGGTTCCCACGTTTCTATGGAAGATTTATGAACGAAACTTTGGGCTTGATTCACTTTTGGATTTCGCTTATAGGGGGTTACGCAATTTTCTTCCCGATGCACTTTATGACAGGTTTACCAAGGCGTTACTACACCTTCGCCAACTTTGAAACATTCAACAACTTCGACAATTTGGTTGTGTTTATTTCAGTTGCAGCAATGGTGGTATTTACAGCTCAGTTATTGTTCATTGTAAACTTCTTCTACAGCATTTTCAAAGGTAGAAAAGTAGAAGGTGAAGTTTGTAACCCTTGGGGTGGCACAACTTTAGAATGGACAGCACCTGTTGAACGTTTGCACGGCAACTGGCCCGGAGAAATTCCATCGGTTCACCGTTGGCCTTATGACTTCAACGTAAATGGACGCGATTTCATTCCTCAAAATGAGCCGTTGAAACCCGGTGAAGTAGAGCATAAATAAATAGACAATATACAGTAGGTATTAAAAAACAGATAATAGAAATGAATTCCGTAGCAACAACATCTATTAAAAGTGCATTCGCTCAGAAAGTGAGTGATTATGCGCAGTTGATGAAATTGCGCTTGGGTTCGTTGGTGGTTTTTTCTGCTGTAATTGGTTTTCTTTTTGGTGTAAAAGGCTTTTATAGTTTAACACAAGTTCTTTGGTTGGTCATTGGCGGCTTGTTGGTAACAGGTGCATCCAATGCCATCAATCAAATCATCGAAAAGGATATTGACAAGCTGATGACACGCACCCAGAATCGCCCGTTAGCAACGAGCAGAATGAGTGTGTTGGAAGCCACCTTGGCTTCGGGTTTCATGGGTATTGCAGGTATTTTGGTTTTGTGGCAACAATTTAATGCTCCGGCAGGTGTGTTGGCTGCAATCTCTTTATTGAGCTATGCCTTTCTTTACACACCATTAAAACGTATTCATTCAGTGGCAGTTTTTATTGGTGCCATTCCGGGTGCTTTACCTGTGTTGATTGGTTATGTGTGTGCAACAGGGCAGTTTGATTTTATCGCAATCCTACTTTTTGCAGTACAGTTTTTGTGGCAGTTCCCACACTTTTGGGCAATAGCCTGGGTGCAATATGAAGATTACAAAAAGGCAAATATTATGTTGCTGCCAAACGAAGGCGGCAAAACCAAAATGAGCGCATTCCAAGCAGTTGTTTATTGCTTTGCTTTGTTAGCGGTTTCCATAATTCCTTACTTTACAGGTTTTGTTGGTTTTGCAGGTACATTCGTAGTGATTTTGATGGGTTGTATGTTTTTGTGGCAAGCTTTTCAATTATGGCAAAAATGTGATGATGCTTCGGCACGTAAGCTAATGTTTGGTTCATTTGCTTATTTACCGATTGTGCAGTTAGCGTTCTTAATAGATAAGATAGGTTGAAAAAGAGATAAGGGAAACTGGATAAATGTAGAGGAATATTACCTTTTTCATTGTTCAATTTTCTTTGAAACATAGTATGGATTACACGGAGGGGGAAAAAAAGTATTTAAGGGAGCACACTGAGTTCACGGGCATTCACCCGCAGAAATTTGTGCTTTGGCTTGCAATGGCAAGCATGACGATGTTCTTTGCAGCTTTAACCTCTGCGCTGATTGTCAAGAAGGCTGACTATCAAACGTGGGAAAACTTCCGTTTGCCAAACATCTTTCTTTACAGCACAGTAGCAGTGATTTCAGTAAGCGTGTTGATGCACATTAGTCTGGTTCAATACCGCAAATCGAATTTTGGTTCGTTCAGGTGGTTGTTGTTCGCGGCTTTTGTGATGGGTTGTGTGTTCCTTGCTTTGCAGGTGCTTGGTTGGCAAACCCTCACAGCAATGGGAATGCCCCTCACAGGCAATTTATCTGGTTCTTTTTTGTACCTAATATCTTCTCTGCACGGTTTTCACATTGCTGGTGGTTTGGTGGTTTTGTTGATTTTCTTGATTTTAGCTATTCGCTCACGCAAAGATCCAATCTTTGAGTTGCGCAACATAGCAAATCCTAAAAGGCAGTTTAACCTAGAAATGCTGGTGAGTTTTTGGCATTTTATTGATATTGTGTGGGTGTATTTATATGTGTTTTTTTGGTTGAATTATAGATAGAAAGAAATTAGTATTTAGTATTAAGACGGATAAAATATATTAGATAAAGAAAATAAAACAGAAAGGTATTGCCGAGTTGGCTGTTAGTCTTTGTACTAATTACTAGCTACTAAATACCAAATCATAAATTAAAAATCTTAAACATAGAGATGGCTACAGCTACAATTTCACATGAACAAGCACACGAACACGTAACCGAGCAAGAGCTTTGGAAAGGTGGAAGAAGTCCTTTCAAAGCGGGTTACGGAAAAGTGATGATGTGGTATTTCCTCATCAGCGATACTTTCACTTTTGCAAGTTTCTTGATTGCCTATGGCGCATTGCGCTTTACAATGGCAGAAAACTGGCCCAAGCCAGCAGAAGTGTTCAGTTCCATCCCTTTGGAAATGTTTCATGGGGTAAAAGCTCCATTGGTATTCGTAAGTATTATGACCTTCTTGTTGATTATAAGCTCATACACAATGGTGCGCGCAGTACAAGAAGGTTATTTGATGAATAAAAAGGGCGTGGTAAAGTTTTTGATTCCCACCATTATTTGCGGTGTATTATTTTTAGGTTGTCAATATTTAGAATGGACCCACTTGATTAACGATGGGGTAACTACAACTACTGCCTCTGCTACTACTAAGGTGGTTAATTTTGGTCAGTTGTTTTTTGTAATTACTGGTTTCCACGGCTTGCATGTATTAGGTGGAGTTGCATTGTTGTTATGGTTGATGATTTCAACTATGAACGGTAAGTTTGATCAAGTGGGGCATTATGAAATGGTAGAAAAAATCGGATTGTACTGGCACTTTGTTGACTTAGTTTGGGTGTATGTTTTCTTGTGCTTCTATCTACTTTAATCATTTTCAGATAATCAATTTTCAACCAATTAAATTTTATAGATATGGGTTTTGAAGTTCCAAGCGAAGGACATTTACACTGGACAGAAAGTGAATACAACGAAAGCCGCAGTGCGGTTTTAAAAACCATCATTATCCTATCGGTTGTAACCGTGGTGGAGGTGGGTATAGCAATGATTTACGATCACTTTGTGCCAAGTGGTAACGGCAAAATCTTCATCAACATGTTTATGGCAGTAGCCAGTGTGGTGAAGGTGTGGTACATCATGGGCATCTTTATGCACTTGGGTCACGAAACAAAAGGTTTTAAAACAACGGTGTTGTTCCCATTCTTGTTTTTGATTTGGGCAATCATCGCATTCACAATGGAAGGTAATAGCTGGAACGCAATGCGCGGTTTGTTGAATGCTTTCTAAAAGAATTTGTTTCTAATATTTTAAAAAGCCGCTGCATTTTGCAGCGGCTTTTTTGTTTTGATACCTATCGTAAAAATCTAACATCCTGCCACAACCCTCAATAGCTATCGGAATCATTTAACCACTGAACCGCCAATTTCTTGCAGGTGCTGTTGGCGGATGTTTTTCTCTCTGTCGTTACGTTACTGTCCATTGTTTACGGTGTCTTTGG
>CAZKHZ010000145.1:0-9546 GCA_964552715.1 uncultured Chitinophagaceae bacterium
ATCTGACAATCATATTATTGCTGCTTTTTGCCTGCCACCAATCGTTTAGCGAATCATAGGGAAGCATTTCGTTTGTATCAAAATTGCCTTCAATCATTTTTTCCAAAATAGCTGTGTAGCTCTTGCAAATTTCTTCCAAATCTTCTATACTTATTTTGTGTGTTCCATGAATTACAAAAGGCGGGAGGTAATGCATTTTGCACAATAAAGCAGTTCGCTCCATTGGGGCTAAAAATTGTTTGATAGTATATTTGTTGTTGCCTGTGGGTGCATAAGATTCTTTTTGCCCCCCAGTGGTGATGGCGTTAAACAAAATTTTGTCTTTCAGCGCGGTGCCATTGGGTCCATAAGCCCAACCCAATTCCAACACCATATCAATCCATTGCTTCAGCAGGGGAGGGGCGCTGTACCAATAAAACGGATGCTGCCACACAATGATATCGTGTGCGGCAAACAATTCTTTTTCGTAGGCTATGTTAATATTAAAGTCGGGATACTGTTCATACAAATCATGAAAAGTTATGTATTCATTCTTCGGAATATGTTTCAATAAAAGCGTATGATTTTTTGACCTTTCTAAACGTGGATGCGCAAACAGTATCAGTATTTTCTTCTTCATTTCAACTTAAATAAAGGCATGAGAATACACAAACTTACCTTAATTGAAAATTGTATTTGAATTGCTCAAGACATTGGAAATACTTATGCTTTAGCAACAATAAATTTTTTGATACTAAAATTTAATTGTTTTGCGCCCTTAATTTCAACATTGAAAAAATCTTTTCCCTTACAAATATTGTTTGAAGACGAGCATCTGCTGATTGTGAACAAAGCAAGCGGTGATGTGGTAATTCCTGAAAGAAATGGCGTGCGCGAGAACTCTTTGGTGGGCAAATTGGAGGCGGAGTTCGGCAAAGTTTTTGTGGTGCATCGCATTGATAAACCCACTAGCGGCATTGTGTGTTTCGCAAAAGATGAAGCTACCCATCGCAGCTTGAGCATGATGTTTGAATCGCGCAAAATTGAGAAAGAATATTTGGCTGTGGTGAAGGGAAAGGTGAAGCCCGAGAAAGGTACTGTTGATTTTGCATTGGCAGAAAACCTTGCCAAGCCTGGCACCATGAAAGTGCATGCGCGGGGCAAAGATGCCATCACCGACTACGAGTTGCTGGAGCAATTTAAACATGCTGCTTTGGTGAAGTTTGTGATACACACCGGCAGGATGCACCAAATTCGCGTTCATGCGGCTACCATCGGCAATCCTTTGTTGGTGGACGACCTTTACAGCGGCAGTGGCGAGTTTTTTATATCTAAATTTATTTCAAAATATAAAGCCACCGAAGCTTCGGAGCGACCAACCATTGCCCGATTGACGCTTCACGCCTATACAATTGGATTTATTCATCCGGCAACCAACAAAAAGCTGGTAGTAACGGCTCCGCTTCCAAAAGACTTGGATGTTTTGTTGAAATTGTTGCGCAAGCATGACGCTTAACTACATTTAATTTTATCGCTTTTCTAATTTGGATATTAGCATTTTTAATCCTGATAATTGGCTGTCCACTAATACTCAGCAACCACAGGTTTGTTTTTCAAAATAACTTCGATGCGGGCAAGCACATCATCGGTAAGTTTTGGCAGCGCATCAAAGCAAAGAAGGTTTTCTTTTAGTTGCACCACTTTGCTGGCACCAAGAATTACGGTGGAAACATTTGGATTTTTTAAACACCAAGCCAAAGAAAGATGCACGAGCGAAACGCCAATTCCATCGGCAAGCGTTTTCAATTCTTTTACCTGATTCAGTTGTTCGGTATTGCCCAGGCTGCGCTCTTTAAGCCACTTCATATTTTCGATGCCAAGACGCGAATCAGCAGATACATCCATGTCAATATATTTGCCCGAAAGCAAACCGCTTGCAAGGGGGCTCCAAATGGTAGTGCCCAAGCCGAAAGTTTTGTAGATAGGCAGATAGTCGCGCTCAATCTTTTTGCGATTGAACATGTTGTATTGCGGCTGCTCCATGGTGGGTGCAATCAATTTATATCGCTCCGCCCAATAATGCGCTTCGGTGATTTGCTGCGAAGTCCATTCGCTGGTGCCCCAATACATTATTTTGCCCTGCCTGATTAAATCGTTCATCACCCATACAGTTTCTTCAATGGGTGTGTGAATATCTGGACGATGGCAAAAGAACAAATCGAGGTATTCAACTTGCAAACGTTTTAATGCGGCATGGCAGGCTTCTATCACGTGCTTGCGCATCAGCCCTTTTTGATTGGGTAATTGACCGCCCCAAAAAACTTTGCTGGAAACAAGATAGGTGCTGCGATCCCACTCTAATTTTCGCAGGATGTTGCCCATAACAATTTCGCTTTTGCCCGAAGCGTAAGCCTCTGCATTGTCGAAGAAATTGATGCCAGCTTCGTACGCGGTAATCATCAGTTCTTCGGCAACATCATCAGTGATTTGATGACCAAATGTTACCCATGAGCCAAACGAAACTGCGCTTACCTGCAAGCCGCTTTTGCCTAATCTTCTGTATTCCATAATTGCAATATATTGATGCGATGTTAGGCAAAGTATTTAAGATGCCGCGCTGCAAGAGTAGGTAATGATTTATGATTTTGTAATTACTAAATGTCAAAACATCAACATAATTTTTACTTTAACGCCCTCTTAACACAAAACACCAATTACATTACATGGTAAAACAGGAAAAGTGGGGTTCGCGCGTTGGTTTGATTTTAGCGATGGCGGGCAATGCAGTTGGCTTTGGAAATTTCTTGCGATTTCCTGTGCAAGCGATTCAAAATGGAGGAGGAGCTTTTATCATTCCTTATCTGATATGTTTTTTGTTGATGGGTATTCCATTACTTTTTATTGAATGGAGTTCGGGCAGGTATGGCGGCAAACACGGGCACCATTCCACACCATTCATTTTGGGTGCAATGGACAAGCGCGCTTTTTGGAAATATGTCGGTGTGTTTGGCATATTTACAAACATTGCCGTGGCAGCTTATTACTGTTACTTAGAGTCATGGACTTTAAGTTACATGTACCACAGTTTAATCGGTTCGTTTGAAGGAAAAACTGCAACAGAGATAGAAGCTTTTTTCGGAGATTATATAAGTTTGAAAACACTTGAGCCTTTTTGGTTTTGGATCATTTGCCTGCTTATGAATTCTTATATTCTTTCGAGAGGTTTGGAAGGCGGTGTAGAAAAGGCGGCAAAAATAGGTATGCCTTTGCTGATATTGTTCGGTGCAATTATCGCTATTAAAGGAGTAACTATTAAAGCAGGACATGAAGGCGCAATATTAGATGGAACTGTAGGTTTGAACTTTTTGTGGACGCCTGATTTTTCTTCAATATGGTCGGCAAAAGTGTGGCTGGCTGCTGCAGGGCAAATATTTTTTACGCTTTCGGTGGGCATGGGTTCTATACAATGTTATGCCTCGTATGTAAGAGAGAAGGACGACATTGCTTTGAATGCCATGAGTGCAGGCTGGATGAACGAATTTGTAGAAGTGGTGTTGGGTAGTGCCATTATCATTCCTATTTCTATTGGTTATTTAGGTATTGATAAAGTAGTAGAATTGACAAAATCTGGTGGTTTAGGCTTGGGCTTTAAAACGCTACCTTTCTTATTCCAACAATGGGGTTCAACCTTGGCAATAGTGGTGGGGGTGATGTGGTTTGGCTTATTGTTTTTTGCGGGTGTCACATCTTCGTTGGCAATGGGCACACCTTGGATTGCCTTTATGCGCGATGAATTCCGTTGGGGAAGAAACAAGAGTGCTTGGGTATTTGGCTTGATTGTTTTTGTGCTAGGCTTGCCAACAGTATTGTTCTTTAATGAAGGTGTTTTTGATGAGTATGATTATTGGGCTGGTACGGTAAGTTTGGTGGTGTTTGCACTGGCAGAAGTGATTCTTTTCTCATGGATTTTTGGTATTGAAAAAGGCTGGAATGAGATTAACGAAGGCGCAGAGATTAAAGTGCCAATGGTGTTTAAGTTTATTATAAAGTACGTAACTCCAGTGTTTATTGGTGCAGTATTTATAGGTTCACTGCCTGATATTTATGCAAAGATTACAGGAGAGACTTCTATTTATATAAACCTCTCACGTTTGTTGTTGTTGGTAGTTTTTGGCTGCATCAGCTATCTGGTGTATTTGGCTCACGGCAGGCGCGTTAAAGAAGGAAGGTTTTTGCATAAAGACATTAAGTAAATAGAAATTCAATTATCCATAATGAATACAAACGCTTTAATCATGTTGGTGTTGGCAGAAGGTACAGTTATCTTTTGCACAGCCTATTTTTTTATAAAAGTTTTGCGCGCAAAACCGAAACCGTAAGTGAGCGATACATCAAAACTTTTACAATTTAACGAACTGCCTTATTACGCAGTAATCTTTACCTCCATCCGAACGGATGTGAAGGAAGACTATGCCGAAACAAATGACTTTTTGGAAGAGGCAGCAAATGCTATTCCGGGTTTTTTAGGGCAGGAAGCTACCCGCGATGGATTAGGCATTGCTGTTTCGTATTGGAAAGATTTAGAAAGCATTGACCAATGGCGCAAACATTTAAGTCATCAGTCGGCAAAAGCACGAGGCATAAGAGAATGGTACAAAACCTACAGTGTCAGAATTTGCAAAGTGGAGTCGCACAATCATTTTGTGAAATAAGGGTTTGATTACTAATTACATTAGCCTGTTAAGATTTACTTAATACTGAACCATTAATTGTAAATTCCTTTTCTACATTTACAACCCATTTTATAATTTACTCATCTCCAATTGATTCAAAAATAAAAACGAAAGTGAAAAAACTCAGTTTACTAATTGGTTGCTTCAGCTTCATGCTGCTTAAAGCCGAACAACCCAAAGAAGCCTTCAATAACGAGCAGTTATCTATAAACTATACCTACAGCAACTGCCACGATAATCCAAATGGCATTCATCAAGAAAAGGTGCTGTTATCGTTTCAAAATAAAACCAATCAAACTATTGAGGTTTCATTTGATAGAAATTTGTGGTATGATGATGTAGCACTTAATACTTCAAACATTGAAAAGAGATTTACTGTTGTGTTGGCTCCAAATCAACAAGTAACTGGGGAATGTTCTACAAAAGACAAAGCCTTGTCAATTTTTTCAAAACATCTTGACATCAAAGGAAGACAGCTTACAAAGTTTGCTTTGGACAATGTTTCAATTTCTAAAACCGATAAATAAGATACAGAGTGATGAAGAAAATTTTATTAGCACTAATTGCACCATTTGTAATCCATCAGGCTGCTTTTTCTCAGTGTCAGTTAAGAACTACTGCAAATTTAGATACTGTTGTTTGCGGAGATGCAGTCATACTTAATGTATTTGGAAGAGGTCAGGGAGCGGTTGTTTTTCAAGAAAACTTTAATTCTGGTGCACCAAGTGGTTGGGCTTTTACGCAACAAGCAACTTTTACAAATCCTTGTAGCCCGTCAGGTGTGGATGGTACACCTCATATTTGGATGGGAAGCCAATCAGCTTCTCCACGTTCATTGGAAACTAACCCTTATAATTTTTCAGCAGCGATTTCTGGAGCAACAATCTGTTTTGATTTGTTGTTGGCTGCTCAAGGTAACGGTAATCCTCCTCCTTGCGAAGGTCCTGACAGACCAGACGAAGGCATTTATTTACAATATAAAATTGGTAATGGACCTTGGGTTACTATACATTATTTCGATCCTAGTGGTGCTGGAGGTAATGACCCTGCTTTAATTAGCTGGAATAATTGGTGTTTTCAACTTCCGCAAGCTGCATTAGTCCCCAATGTTTCTATTCGTTGGTTTCAAACCATTGATTCGGGTGCAGATTTTGACCACTGGGGTATAGATAATGTTCAGATTTTCTTTAATGACCCAACCTATACAATATCTGTAAAAAATCCACAAGGTCAGGGAGTTTACACATTTCCACAAGGAAGCAGTGGCGGAGATTTACCCTCGGTTGCTCCGCGCGTAACCACTACTTATGCCTTTGAAATGAGGAATTCAAATGGAGATGTTTGTTATGATTCATTTACGGTTTTTGTTAAAGATCCGTTTTTTGAAATCACTGCAGGTAGAGATACAACAGTTTGCGCAGGTAAATGTGCAGTATTAAGTTCAAGTGCCAAAGTGGTTAAAACTTATGAAAAGACAGTAACCTTCGCTAATACTCAGCTTACTCAAATTGCTACAGGAATTGCTGGGGCTGCAACAGCTATAGATGTAACTGTGGGTGGAATGAATAACACAACACTTCAAAACAATATGATACAAAGTGTGTGTATTGCCAATCTTGGATTCTTTGGTTTTAATTTGTTTCCCCCGAGCCAGCAAACAATTGGCGATTTGCGCATTCGTTTGCTTTGCCCAGATGGTACTGCAATTGTTTTGGTTCCTACAGGCGTAACTACCAGCACTACGCCATTAACTGGATACACCAATACTTGCTTTGCAATTGGTTCAACTACAAATATTGGAACTGGCACACCACCATACTCGGGCAGCTATCAACCCAATCAACCATTTAATAACCTAAGCGGTTGTAGCACCAACGGTGTATGGAAAATGGAAATTTCTACTGCCAATGCGGCAAGCTTTGGTCAAGGAACTTTCTTAGGATGGTCTATTACATTGAAAGACCCGGAAGTTTCATACAATGGTAATTTCAATTGGTCGCCAACCACAGATATGACAAATCCAACTTCGCCCACACCTACTATTTGCCCCACAGCAACCAGAGATTATGTGTTGGCAGTTTCTGATAGTGCAAATTGCAAAACCGTTAGAGATACCGTAAGGGTTACTGTGCAGCAAAACTGCTGCAATTTCACTATTGCAACTACTGCTACTCAACCAAGTTGTGGAGCTAGTAATGGTGCAATAACTGTTACACCTACACCAGTCGGAACTTACACATACTTATGGAATGATAATAATGCCTTATCAGCCAGAACAGGTTTGGCTGCTGGTACTTATCGTGTTACCGTTACAGATGTTGCCAATGGCGGTTGCACAAAAGACACCATAATAATATTGAATTCAAATAGCAGTTTGTCATTGCAACTTACCAATCCTGTTAACCCAGGTTGTGGTACAGCCAATGGCAGTGTAACTGTTGGGCTAAGTGGCGGCACTGCACCGTATGTTGTAGGCATTACCTTAACTGGTGGACCAACACAAACCATCAATGTGCCAATTGCCATTTCGCAAGCAGTGTCAAATTTGGCAGCGGGCACTTACACCATTGTGGTTACCGATGCACAGCAATGTCAGCAAACTCAAACAGTTACACTTACCTTGCCAAACGCGCCAACAATAACTTCTGTTACATCCACTACCGAAACTTGTTTGGGTGATAACACCGCAACCGCAACAGTGAATGCAACTGGTGGAACCGGCACATTAGCTTATGCTTGGAGCAATCAGCAACAAACTCCAACTGCTACAGGTTTAGCACCCAATACTTATACCGTTACTGTAACAGATGCAAATAGCTGCACAGCTACTGGCAGCGTAACAGTGGTGGCTGGTCCAGTTTGTTGTGTATTGAATCTTACGGCTGCTGTTACCCAACCTACTTGTGGCGCAACAGATGGCTCTATCACCGTAACTGCTTCTCCGCAAGCAGCTTATACTTATGCTTGGAGTGCCGGTGGAAGCACAACAGCTACTAACAGTAACTTAGGTGTTGGCACTTATCGTGTCACGGTTACCAATACAAGCAACAACTGTTTAAAAGATACTTCATTTACCTTAACCAATCCCAACGGACCAACGGTTGATAGTTTCAAAATAAAAACTGTTTCGTGTACTGCTACCAATGACGGTGCGGTTACAGTTTATGCTTCAAGCCCTAATGGTGTAAATGTTACTGCAGGTTTTAACTGGAGCAATGACAACGATTCTACCGATACCCAAAGCGATTTGGCTGTGGGAACTTACTTCTTTACTGTAACAGATTTAGTAGGTTGCCAAACAACTGGCAGTGTGCAAATTGGTAAAGACCCAAGCTGCTGCTCGTTTCAAGTATCTGCAACGCCAACTGCAGCGGGATGCACCACCAACGATGGTAGCATACAAGTAGCGGTAACTACGCAAGGAACAACTCCTTACGAGTATAGTATTGATGGAACTACCTATCAACAAGGCACTTCATTCAGCAGTATTGCTGCTGGAAGCTACTCGATATATGCACGTGATGCAAATGGATGTGGCGATACAGTTACAGTTACAGTAACCTCTCCTGCCAATAATATCACATTGACTTTGATACCAACCAACCCTAATTGTACTAATGCAAATTCAGGAAGTGTTGTTGCTAATGTAACTGGAGGGAACGGAAGCATTTCATTTAACTGGAATTTTATTGGTTCATCCAATACTATTAGCAACCTTGCCGCAGGAACTTACAATGTTACAGTTACTGATGATGTAGGCTGCACAAAAAACGATTCTGCCACACTTATTGCCAATCAACCTGTTGTGCTTGATTTAGGAATTGATAGAAACTTTTGTGTGGGTGGAAATACCACATTAAATGCGCCAACAGGTTTTACTTCTTATGTATGGAGCACTGGTGAAACTACCGAAAGCATTATTGTAGATGCTACCAGTAACTATAGTGTAACAGTAACCAACGCTTCGGGTTGTACTGGAAGTGATGCGGTGGTGCTTACAGTTTTTGATAATCCAGTGGTTACGCTACCAGCCGATACAAGTATTTATGACAATAATAAAATATTGTTTGCTCCGGCAGTTGACGGCAGCAAGGTAAATGCAACTTACTTGTGGCAGCCCGAAACTAGTTTGACCTGCAATGATTGCGAAAAGCCAGTTGCCTCGCCTGATGATACCATCACTTATCTATTGGTGTTTACCGATGCAAATGGTTGTGTTGATTCTGCTTCAACCACTATCAACATCATTAAAGGTGCTAAGATTTTTATGCCGAATGTGTTTTCGCCAAATGGCGATAACAAGAACGATATTTTACTTCCCATAAGTATTGGTGTAAAAAGTATTTCCTGGAAAGTGTTTAACCGTTGGGGCGAATTGGTGTTTGTAACCAACGATTTAAATGTTGGTTGGGATGCCACTTTTAAAGGCGATGCACAACCATCGGGGGTGTATATCTACACCATGAGTGTTACATTTAAGAATAACACTTCAAATAGCTACAACGGCAGCGTAACGCTTATTAGATAGCAATTGCTTATATAATTCATTTTTAAAGAGGCTATTTCGACATTCGAGATAGCCTCTTTTTTTATTCTGAAATAATTGCAGTTTTTTTAATGGTAAAGAGCGAATTGCGCGTTAACAACCCCCTTGTATTTTCTCGTCCCCCGTCCTTCGCCACCCGTCCCTTCAAACAAAAAAGCCCCGCCACTTTGCAGCAACGGAGCTTTATTTATTCATTCAAAAGTTAGCCATTTTATTTCCGCTCACCTCCCAACTACCACCTCCCAACAAAATTATTCTTCCACCACTTCAATGCTGAATTTGCCCGCT
>CAZKHZ010000146.1:0-9370 GCA_964552715.1 uncultured Chitinophagaceae bacterium
CAGCCTTATTCTATCCTGCTTTTGTTGAATATTTGAAAACACTTTAAAATATATGAAGATAAAACAGAAAATTGTTGCCCTAACGGGTGCGGGCATCAGTGCCGAAAGCGGCATCAAAACTTTTCGCGATAGCAATGGCTTGTGGGAAGAACATCGCGTTGAAGATGTAGCCACACCCGAGGGCTGGCAGCGTAACAAACAATTGGTACTTGACTTTTATAATCAGCGCAGAAGGCAACTTTTGGATTGCAAACCCAATGCTGCGCATTTTGCCCTTGCTGATTTACAAAAAGATTTTGACGTGGTGGTGATAACCCAAAATGTGGACGACCTGCACGAGCGCGCTGGCTCTAAAAACATCATTCACCTGCATGGCGAGCTGCTGAAAGTGCGCAGCACCGTTCACCAAAATTTAATTTATGATTGGAAAAAGGACTTGAACCTTGAGGATAAATGCGCGCGCGGCACACAACTTCGCCCCCACATTGTTTGGTTTGGCGAAGCCGTGCCTATGATAGAAACTGCCGCAGCCGAAATTCAGAATGCCGACATTGTTTTGGTTATTGGCACCTCCATGCAGGTGTATCCCGCAGCAAGTTTGGTGCATTATGCCCCGCGCTCGTCCACCAAGTTCTACATTGACCCTAACGCAGATGAAATTCATATTGCAGGCGTGGATCCCATTGCCGAAAAAGCCACCACGGGTATGCAAATCGTTTATAAATTGTTGATGGAGGGCTTGAGTTTAGATAACTAAGATAGCAACCAGCAATTCATTTAAAACACACAGAAAATATTTTGTCTATTTGCTGTTATTAATTCTATTTTCAAAAAATGGAAATTGCCAGGCTTGAAGGAGCAGGAAAAGTTTATAAAAGTGGAGATACCGAAGTAGTTGCTTTGCAACCTACCAATTTCAAATTAGAGAAAGGTGAACTCGTGCTTATCATTGGACCCTCGGGCTCGGGCAAAACCACGCTGCTCTCTCTTTTGGGATGTGTTATTTATCCTTCTCAAGGAAAAGTTTGGATAAACGGAACCTACACAAACAAACTGAACGATGTTGAAATGGCAAATATCCGCTTGAACAACATGGGTTTTGTTTTTCAGAGCTTCAACCTTATTGCTCCGCTAAATGTAGAAGAGAATGTAATGTTGCCACTTTCGTTGCAGGGTGTTTCAAGTAAAGAGGCAAAGCAGAAAGCAATCCACGCCCTTGAATTGTTGGGCATGGCACATCGTTTAAAATCATTACCCAAAATGCTTTCAGGTGGCGAACAACAACGTGTTGCCATTGCAAGAGCATTGGTAGGCGACCCACCTATGCTGTTGTGCGATGAACCTACCGCCTCGTTGGATGTGAAATCTGTAGGTATTGTGATGCAGAAACTACAAGAACTTTCGGCAAAAGATAAGGGTGTGATTGTGGTGACACACGACCAACGCTTAGTGCCCTATGCTACCCGAGTGGTGGAGGTGCAGAATGGAGCCGCGCAAGAAATTAATCAGTCGGAATATTTAAAGACCTTAACTCAACATTAAATAATTGAACCTATGAAGCAAGTGCTTACTTTTTACCTTTTACTGATTGCCCTAGCAGGGTGCAACAACAGCAGCAAAAAAGCCGATGCGGCTGATATTAAAAAAACGCCTACCGAGCCTGTTCGTGTTATTGCAATAGGCAGGGTAGAACCCGAAACTAAGGTAACTTCTGTAGGAAGCGAAGTGAACGGAGTAATTCAAAAAATTTACGTTCATGCGGGCGACTCGGTAAAAAAGGGACAATTGCTTGTAGAACTAAGGCATGATTATGAAGATGCAAAGCTGGCGCAAATCAATTCAAAAACAGCAGCACAAAATGCAGAGATAAAGAACGTGCAGGCGCAGATGACCTCGGCAAGAATTAACACAGCTAATCTAAAAACCCGATACGAACGCATGCAACGAATGTTTGAAAGCGGGGCAGAAACGCGACAAAATTTTGACAATACAAAAGCTGAATTTGAGCAGGCAGATAAAGATATAGAACGACTTAATGCTGCATTGCAAAGTGCCCAAAGTAAATTGACCGAGATAAATGCCGATGCCAAAGTAACTGCGGTGGACATCCAGCGCAGAAAAGTAAAAGCCCCTTCTGATGGTATGGTGCTTACTATGGATTTAACTGAAGGCAGTGCTGCCACTAACGAAATGCCATTATTTGATTTTGCTCCCAACGCCCCGCTTACAGTGTTGTGCGAAGTAGATGAACTTTGGGTAAACAGAATTAAGATGGCACAAAAGGCAACAATCCGCACACAGGGAATGGATGATATACTTGCTGAAGGCGAAGTAATTTACCTCAGCCCATACCTCAAAAAGAAATCACTGTTCAGCGATAATAGCGCTAACATGGAAGACCGCAGAGTGCGCGAAGTTAGAATCCGTTTGAACGGAAATTCAAATCTACTCATCAACTCGCGTGTAGAAGCTGTTATTGATTTAGACAACAGCAAATAATACCAAAGGATGTTTAAAACCGCCATTCGATTTATTGTTTATGATAAACCTAAAAGCTTTGGTGCTTTGTTCGGGGTAGTCATTTCTATTTTCCTCATCGGTCAGCAAACTGGCATTTTTATTTTTCTCACAGGCATGATGTCTAGCTTGGTAGATAATATTGAAACCGATATTTGGGTGGTAGATGACCGCACTACCAATGTAGCTGCGCTAGGGCAGATTGATGCGCGTTATCAAAGGCAGATAGAAGCCCTGCCGGGTATTGACCATGTCTATCCTTTAGTAATTGTAGGCTCATCGGCAAAGTTTGCCAATGGCAAATCAGCGGGTGTAACTATGGTGGGTTCGCAGGCACCAGCCTTTGTTGGTGGACCATGGAAAATAAGTAGCGGAACAAAAGAAAATCTATTGCTTGATAATGCAGTAAGCACCGATATGTTCGATAAGAAATTATTGGGCGGTGCCGAAATGGGTACGCAGTTTGAAATTGGAGGAAAGCGGGCAACTGTTGCTTTGCAAACGCAGGGGGCAAGGGGCTTTGGGGCGTCATTTGTTTTTACCACCATTGACCGTGCGCGGTACTATGGTAAATATCCGATGAACAAAGTAAGTGCCCTGCTGGTGAGGCTGAAACCCGAAGCCGATATTAATCAGACTATTAAAATGATTGACGATAATATGTTTGGTGTAAAAGCTTGGACTAAAAAGGATTTCTCTAAAGAAACAGTAAGTACCATTTTGGGTTCCAGCGGCATAGCCACTTCGGTAGGCACACTTATCATTTTTGCTATCCTTGCCGGCAGTGTCATCATTGGGCTTACGCTCTATTCCGCAGCCACCGACCGCCTCAAAGACTATGCTACCCTCAAAGCTATTGGCGCAACCAATGCTTATGTGCGCAACCTTATCCTTACACAAGCACTCATTTTTGCCACCATTGGTTACTTTATCAGCATCGTACTGATGTATGGTTTCAAATTAGGCATTGCTAAAGCAGGCGTCATGTTCAGCTATAGCCTACAAATGTATATTGTATTTGCTGTTATCACACTTGTAATATCTATGATTGGAGTGATTGCCGCCATCAGGCGCATCACCAAAGTAGAACCCGCATCGGTGTTCAGAGGATAATTTTTGGAAGTGATTTTATGTGCGCACAATCCACTAGTATTTGTTGTGATACTTTGCACTAATGTAACATCATAAAAACAATACAATTGTGGCGCGCCCTCGTGCCTCGGGTCGGGCTAGGAGTTTATCCCAAAAATCCTTCACCTCATCCCCCACGCCTAAGCGTAAGTTGCGTCAACAGAAGCATTGCCAATAATCTCAAAGGGTTTTCATGTTTATAGATACAATATGCCACAGTGCTGCGTTCCTGATGGGGTCTTATATTATGGGTGTTTGTGGTTTGCTATAAATATTGCACTCCTGCGGGGTAGGCGTTGGTAAAAGTTGCGGATAACTAATAGCTCATTAAATTTCCTATACTTCAGCATATAATAGCTATTATCGTTTTGATGAATATGATTAATATCTTTTTACTTGCCGCAGGCGTAATTTTTGTGTTTATGTGCACAATGTTTGTGGTGGCAACTTTTATCAAAAACAATTCTATTGCAGACATTGGCTGGGGGGCGGGTTTTGCGTTGGTAGCGCTGACGCTTTTCTTCTTCAACAAAAACCAAACTTTAGGTTTAAAAATTATTACCGCCATCACCGTTGCTTGGGGTTTGCGCCTAAGCATTTATCTTTTTATACGAAACGCTGGCAAGCCCGAAGATTGGCGGTATGCAAACTGGCGTAAAGAGTGGGGGAGTAGCGTGGTGTTGCGCTCTTTTTTTCAGGTGTTTATGTTGCAAGGGGCTATCATGTATTTGAATGTGTTGCCGGTGATTGTTTCCAATGCTTCGCAAAATTTATGGGCGAATCCAATTCCGTTTTTTGCGATAGGTTTTAGTTTGTGGCTAATTGGTTTTTTGTTTGAAACCATTGGTGATTGGCAGATGTATCGTTTTAAAAATAATGCTGCCAACAAAGGTAAGGTGATGAATAGCGGGCTTTGGCGATACTCGCGCCACCCAAATTACTTTGGCGAGGCGTTGCTGCACTGGGGCATTTTTATCGTCAGCATACCGTTCGGATTTTGGTACATCAGCATAGCGGCACCCATTGCCATCACTTATTTATTGCTGAAAGTTTCGGGCGTGGTGATGCTGGAAAAGAAATATGAAGGCAATGATGCTTACAGTGTTTACAAGCGCACTACCAGCCCTTTTATTCCCATGCCGCCAAAACAAAATGGCTGATTAGTCTTTTGTACGACATCTGTTGTTAATCCGAAAAATTTACTTTCGCCCCCGAATGAAAATATTTCTTCGGCTGTTGGCTTTCTTTTGCTGCGCAAATGCTTTTGCTCAAAGCGGATATTTTGCGGGCTCTTTTCAATCAAACACCAATTTCTTTATTCGCGACAGTGCCATTGGTGCTGCTAACCTGCCGCACTACGACAATCTGAAAGTTGGTACCGATGCATGGTTCAACCTTAATTACAACAACGAAAAATATGGTATTGAAGCCGGTGTGCGTTTTGACTTTTTGTACAATACAATTTTGTGGGTTCCTACCAATCCGCAAACGGGTGGCGGCTTGGGCATAGTGTATGTAAAGAAAAAATTGAAAGACCTCACCATCACCGGAGGTTACTTTTACGACCAGATTGGCTCGGGTATTATTTACAGAAGTTGGGAAGAACGACCTCTTGGTATTGACAATGCACTGCTTGGCGCGCGGCTGGAATATAATGTGATGGACAAGGTGAAACTGAAGGCATTTACGGGGGTGCAAAAGAATCGGTTTACTATTTATAAACCCTTGCTTACAGGTTTTAATGCCGATGGAAATTTTAATATAAAAGATAAAGTGACGCTGCAACCGGGTGTTGGTTTTTTGAACCGCTCGATGGATAGAGAGAGCGTGAATTTGTTGGTAGGTAGGATAGAAACGTTGGATACCACTTTGCGCTTTGTACCCAAGTTTAATGTGTATGCTTTTTCGGTGTATAATACTTTGACGGTGGGAGGGTTTTCGTGGTTTATTGAGGCTGCATTCAAATCGCGAGAGGCGGTGAGTGGTTACAATGATATACTGTACAATCGCCCCGGCAGCGTGGTGTTTACTACACTAAACTATTCGCAGCAGGGCTTGGGTATTACCTTACTATTTAAACGCACAGATTATTTTTCGATGCGCCTTTCGCCAAACGATTACAACTCGCAAGGAATTTTTCAGGGTTTGATGAATTTTCTACCGCCCGTGAGCAAACAAAATTCGCTGCGCCTGCCTGCAAGATACTTCGTGCCATCGCAAGAACAGCAAGAACTTGCCTTTGGTGCGGAGATAACTTATTCACCCAATCGTAAAATTTCTTTCAGCGCAAATGGTTCCTACATCCGCGACTTTTTGAATAAAGAACCTGTGGTGCGCGCCAAACTTTCAGAAACCGATACAACACTTTTACCCGTAAGAAACTTTTTTGCCGAAGGCTACATTTCAGGAACATTTAAACCAATAAAAAATTTGGAAATAGAAGTGGGTTTTCAATACATTCGCTATAACAGATTGTTGTACTTAAACGATGGTAACATTGCGGTGAATGCCTACACGCCTTTTGCTGAAGTAAGTTATCGCTTCAATAAAAAAATGAGTTTTAGGTTCGAGTTTCAATATCAGAGTGTAAAAAAAGATTTTGGGCAATGGCTGTATGCACTTGCCGAATTTAATGTGGCACCCAAATGGAGTGTGGCTGTTAGCGACATGTGGAATTTTGCACCTTACCCTGACAATCCTGTTATATCTGGCAGAAATCCCAATCATTATTACTCAGCCTTTCTTGCATTTACACATCATGCCACGCGCTTTAGCCTTAACTATGTAAAGCAGGTAGAAGGAATTGTGTGCACGGGTGGTGTGTGCCGTTTTGAACCTGCCTTTAGCGGGGTTAAGGTTGGGGTAACTTCTACCTTTTAAGAATACCTATTTTTTTAGTGATACATATAGCGTGAAAAATATTTATACACATCATACAACTATTGGATTACTAAATTTATCTACTTTTCGCACTTGCTAAATGATTAAAGGCAAGAGAACAGGGTGCATGATGAAAATTTTACGGTTGAAATTTTGTGTTATTGTGTTATTGCTTTGTGCGGCTTTATCTCAGCTAAAAGCACAAGAATTTACTACAGAAGGTAAAGAATTTTGGTTTGGCTTTTTGGAAAACACGCTCGGTATATCACCCGATACATTACTCATATCAATGAGTTCGCGTTTTGCGTCCTCTGCCACTGTATCAATTCCACTTAATGGCTGGACAACAACTGTAGCCATACCTGCAAACACATCTGTAACTGTTGGCATTCCACGCGCGTTGGCAATGGCATCTGGCTGCGGCACAAAAAGCCCTATGGGTTGTCGCATACTTTCCACAGAGCGTATAAGTGCATACGCATTGAACTTTCAAGGATTTTCTGCTGATGCTTCTTTGTTAATTCCTAACACTACCATTGGCGATAAATATTACTTGAATACTTATCGCGAAAACTACAGCAACTCACGGCAAACTCAAATGTTGATTGTGGCGGCATATTCCAATACAACCATTGAAATTACACCAACTGTTGCTACAAATTGTGGCAATGGGGCAGGGGTTCCTTATCAAATTACAATGAACCAAGGTGAAGTTTATTTTCTAGATTCTGATGAAGATTTAACGGGTACTTATGTGCGTTCGATAGATGTTGGGCAGGGTTGCAAGAAGTTTGTTTTGCTGTCGGGAAGTTTTTGTACAGCAGTTGGAGGGCAGTGTTGTTGCGATCATTTGTTTGACATCAATTTCTATACCGATTCGTGGGGCAAAAATTTTATTCTACCAAGATTAGCAACACGCAGTACCACCAGATTTAGAGTTGTAGCGCAAACCAACGGCACACAAGTTTCGGTAAATGGTGGACCCAATCAAAACATCAATGCAGGTGGATTCTATCAATTTGATTTAACCAATCATGGAAGTCTTTCCTCAACTGAGCCAATAGAGGTAATGCAACTAAGCATGAGTGGTCAGTTTGATAATGTCAATAACTCAGACCCGTTTATGATTAATCTTGGTCCCAATGAGCAAACCTTGAATGAGATAACATTTAATACGCTTTTCAATTCGGGTAATTCACCCAACTACTACGTTTCAATTGTTACCAAAACAAATTCTACGGCACTGCTTACTTTGGATGGGGGAGCGGTGGGTGGATTTACTACTGTGGCTTCCAATCCGACTTATTCTGTTGCCAGTCCAAACATTGCTTTTGGCAGCCATACCATTCGCAGCGATAGTGGTTTTTTGGCGTACGTATATGAGTATGCCAGCTTTGAATCTTTCGGTTACTCTGCGGGGGCAAACCTCTCTAACTTATTTGCGCGATTTACTTTTGCCTCGGCAAGTTTCGATACCATATTTTGCCCTGGTGATACTGTATTATTTGAAGGTATTGGCGACCCTTCCATTGTATCTTACGAATGGGATTTTGGTGATGGAGACACCGCCATTGGTAAGTTCCCAAAACACATTTATGACAGTTTAGGAAGGTATGTGGTGAAGATGATTATTCTGCGCCAAAACTCTTGCGATAAAGACACTATACCCGGTGCTGTGAATATTGTAGGACCCACTGTGGTAGAGGTGCCAGATGATACTATTTGCATTGGCGGTACTATAACTATTACTACCACTCCAAGCGCACCTACCGACACTGTGAAATGGAGCACTGGGGCAATCGGCAACTCTGTTACACTTACTCCGCCAGCCACTACTTCTTACAATGTTTTTGCAGTATCCAACAAGTGCCCGGGGCTGCGCGATACTTTTACCATTTTTATTAATGATCCTCAAGTAAACTTCACAACATCTCCTGTTTGCTTTGGCAATCCTATTCGATTCAACCCAACTGTGCAAGCAAACAATTTGGATTTTATAAGTTGGAATTTTGGTGATGGCAATACCATTAGCTACACCTCCGCAATTTTAAATTATACTGAACACACCTATTCCAACCCGGGAACTTATCAGGTTACACTTGCCATAGTGGATAGTGTGGGTTGCAATGATACTGTTGTAAAATCCATTTCTGTTTTTCCTCAAATACAATCTAATTTCACGGTGAATGATGTGTGTTTTAACGGCACTGTTTCTGTAGTAAATAGCTCAACTATTTTAAGTGGTAATATCAACTCTCAGTGGAATTGGGGTGACACAAGCATTATTGATACTGCATTTGCACCAACGCATATCTATGCTGATACTGGAACCTATTCCATTACCTACATTGCAATATCAGATAGTGGATGCACGGATACGGTGATAAAACCGGTGAGGGTGTTTCCTCGCTCTGTTGCAGATTTTGAAGCCTCAGATACTTGTGCAGGTAATGCTGTTGTTTTTACAAATAATTCAACTGTGCCAGCAGGCGCTACTTATCAATGGGATTTTGGTGATGGGCAACAAAGTACAGCCACTAATCCTACACACACTTATCTATCACCCGATACCTTTATTGTTACGCTGATTACGCTCACCCCTCAAGGTTGTAATGACACTTTTGATAAAGCTGTTATTGTATTTCCAAAACCAAATGTTGCTTTTGTATCCGATAGTGTATGTTTTGGTGATTCGGTATCTTTCAACAACAGCAGCACTATAGATTGGGGTATCTATTCCATCAATTGGAGCTTTGGTGACGGCAATGTTTCAACGGATGTTAGCCCATCTTATCTTTATGCTGATACAGGAAATTATACTGTGAAATTAGTTTTGACTTCA
>CAZKHZ010000147.1:0-9289 GCA_964552715.1 uncultured Chitinophagaceae bacterium
CAGAAACATCGGCAGCTAAGAAAAACATTTAGGTGGCAATTACATTTTCCTTATAGTATTTTGAGAAAGAAGAGGCTATGCTTTTTTCAATTCAATAACAGTAATTTCTGGCAAAATGCCGATTCTGCCAGGGTAGCCAATAAAGCCGAAGCCGCGATTTACATACAAAAACTGTTTACCTTCCTGATACAAACCTGCCCATTGGCGATAAGCCCATTGCACAGGGCTCCATTTGAAAAATTTGTTGTCAATGCCAAATTGAAAGCCATGTGTGTGTCCGCTTAATGTCAAATCAATGTCGGGGTATAGACTACGCACCTGCGCATCCCAATGCGATGGGTCGTGGCTCATCAATAATTTAAAGGGAATATTTTCTGTTCCGGCATGTGCAAGTTCCATTTTGCCATACTTAGGGAAGTGCATTTTGGCACCCCAGTTTTCGATGCCCAACACGGCAATCTTTTCGCCATCCTTTTCAATCAATCTGTTTTCATTCATCAAAATATCCCAGCCCATATCCTTGTGAGTTTGCACTAACCTGCGGAAGTTGTCTTTCTTTTCTTCAACAGAATTCCACGGAGCATAATCGCCATAGTCGTGATTGCCAGTGATGCTCATCACCCCATGCTTGGCGCGCAGCTTGTTGAACACTTGTTTGTAAGGCAACATTTCATCGGCAACATTATTTACAATATCTCCAGTGAATAGAATCAGGTCAACATTCAGTGCATTAATCTTTTCTATTACTTCCTGAATGGGTTCAGTACGCGTGAAAGAACCCGAGTGTATATCACTTATCTGCACAATTTTAAAACCGTCAAATGCCGCAGGAAGATTTGCAAAACTTAAGGGAACATTTCGGAATTGATAATTGTAAGCATTGCGAATGGCACCATAAATGAATGCACCCAAGGGAATAGCAGCAGCCATGATTGCCACCTTGCCCAGAAACTCATTGCGCGAAATTTTAGTGATTTGTGAAGCATCGCTCACCGTGGCTTTTTGAAAAGCCCAACGAGCGAATCGCGCAATGTCTTCGGATAAGAGAAAAAGTGTAACTACTAATTTTGCTACAGTGAGTGCAATAAATAAGGTTGCGAAAATCGCCTTAAATTCACGCGAAAGGTGCTGATAGCCCCAAGTGCGGTAGGTGATAAAAGATAACCAAAGCAATGCAGATACTGCAATGTAAAAACCAATAGTAAGTTTGCGCATGGTGGCATCGGAAGGCGCAACGCCCCTTACGCCAATAAATCCATACAGTTCAAGCAACACAACAATTAGTAACCCGATGATAATACCCATAAATTATTGTAAACTAATTTTGAAATAGCTGTTACAAAATAGATTTTAGCAGCCGTGATTATGACGATTACTTCTGAACTAAATGCTACATGAATGAAAAATAAATTTATACGAAGGACGAAAGACGAAGGACGAAGGATAACACAGTGTGCCATTCTTTGGTCTTTAGTTATTGGTTTGCTTATATCATTACCTTCTTCTTTGTTCGCTTATGGTAACAATGGAAAGGAAAAAACGTTCACACGCTGCGATACGGTGCGTGGCGCTTTAAGTGCAGAGCGCTCTTGCTATGATATAACTTACTATGATTTGAGAGTAACGATTGATACCCAAAAGCAATACATCACTGGCGTAAATAAGATTTACTACAATGCTTTGGAGACTTTTGATGTGATGCAGATTGACCTTTTTAGTAATATGATTATTGACCGCATTGAATATAAG
This sequence comes from uncultured Chitinophagaceae bacterium, assembly GCA_964552715.1. Lineage (GTDB taxonomy): Bacteria > Bacteroidota > Bacteroidia > Chitinophagales > LD1 > UBA7692. Next base: position 1,750 of record CAZKHZ010000147.1, read on the forward strand.
GGTCAGGTAGTTCCTTATAAACGCGATTGCGATGCTGTTTATGTTTATACCCGCAAGGAGCTTACGCAGGCAAAAGGTAGCGAAGGTAGATTGGATGTGTATTTCAGAGGTTACCCGATGATTGCAAAGCGCGCACCTTGGGACGGTGGTTTGGTTTGGAATAAGGACAATAATGGCAATCAGTTTATTGCAACATCAGTGCAGGGAATAGGTGCAAGCCTTTGGTGGCCAACCAAAGAGTATCTTGGTGATGAACCCGACAGTATGCGCATCAGTGTAACCGTGCCGCAAAATCTTACTGCTGTAAGTAATGGTTTTTTAGAGGGTGTGGTGAAAGAGGAAAACGACCTGCACACTTGGAAATGGTTTGTGAGTTACCCAATCAACAACTATAATGTTTCGCTAAACATTGGCAAGTATGAAAACTTTAGTGATGAGTTTATTTACAGCGATGGAGAGAAATTGAATTTGAATTACTATGTGTTGGAGGAAAATGTTGCCAAGGCAAAGAAGCACTTTGCACAGGTAAAACCGATGCTAAAATGCTACGAAAAGTATTTGGGCAAATATCCTTTTATGCGCGATGGATATAAGCTAGTGGAAACCCCGTTTGTAGGCATGGAACATCAAAGTTGTATTGCTTATGGCAATGGCTACAAGGGCGGCTACAGCGGTATTGACTTTTCCCGGATTGGTCTAAATTTTGATTACATCATTATTCACGAATCAGGACATGAATGGTGGGGCAATAGTGTGAGTTGTCAGGACATTGCCGATATGTGGATTCACGAAAGTTTTTGCACCTACACCGAAGCTATATATGTGGAATGTATGCACGACTACTACACCGCCATTCGATACATCAATGCCAAGCGACCTAGCATAGGTAACAAGAGCCCTGTGATTGGTGTGTATGGCGTAAACAGCGAAGGCGATCATGATATGTATAGCAAAGGAAGTTTGATTTTAAACACCTTTCGCCATGTGTTGGGCAACGATGAACTGTGGTGGAAAACTATAAAAGGAATCAGTGATACAGCATTCAAACATCGCAATACGAATGCGGGTGAAATACTTGCATATATCAATAAATCTACTGGATACGATTTTACAAAAATATTCGACCAATACTTCCGCTATGCAGACATTCCAAAGTTTGTTTATTCCCTGAAAAAGAAAAAGGGTAACAAATACGAACTCACTTATCGCTGGCAAACGGATGTTGCAAATTTCTCTATGCCTTTGTTTATTTCAACAGGCAAAAACAAGGATGAAAAACTCCAATGCACCACCGCTGCACAGTTGCTTACCATCAAACTTTCCTCGCCCGATAAGTTCAAGGTGAATGAGGATTTGACTTATATAGCTGTGGAGAAAGAGTAGTATTTAAGCCCACACTTTTAAGCCTTCGCTGCAATTGGAACAAATGTTTATAGACTTACGCGACTCAAGGATTTTAGTGCGAAAGTTAATGTAGTTATCACCCTGCCAAACGCTTGCAAAACTTTCTTCGGCTATGCTGCCCATTTGATGTTCGGCATCTTTGTCAAAACAACAAGGCACTACTTTTCCATCCCAAGTTACAACGGTGCCGTGCCACAATTTCCAGCAATGATTTTTCATAGTGCTTTTCACTGTATAGGTTCCGTCAGCTTGTTTTTTGTAGCGCGAAAATTCTTTGCGCTCGGGTATTAACGTATTGCCTTTTTTGTAATCATAAACCTGTGCGGTTTTCAGTTTCACTTCGTCCACACCTAGTTGTTTGCCCAATTGTTTCACCGCTTCAATTTGATGTTCGTTTGGCTTTACCACCAAAAACTGAATGATAATATGCGGAGTAGAGGATTTTAGTTTTTGCTTGGCTGCCACTAAGTTTTTTGTGCCTTCAATCACCTTTTGCAAACTGCCGCCAACGCGATATTGCTCATACACTTCCTGCGTGGTTCCATCTATAGAAATGATGATTCTATCTAAGCCGCTCTCTACTGTTTCAATCGCTTTGCGCTCGGTGAGGTAATGCGCATTGGTGGAAGTGACAGTGTAGATTTTCTTTTGTGCAGCCATTTTTACAAGCTCTGTAAATTTTGGGTGCATGTATGGTTCGCCCTGAAAATAGAAGTAGCAATAGAGCGTGTGTGGAGATAGCTCTTCAATCATTTTTTGATACAAAGCCACATCTAAATTTCCGGTTGGTCTTGTAAAGGATTTAATGCCGCTAGGGCACTCGGGGCAACCAAGATTACAGTTGGTGGTTGGTTCTATAGATATGGTAAAGGGTAAGCCCCATTGAATGGGCTTTCGGGTGTATTTGCTAAGGTAAAAAGATGCTGTAACGGCAAAGGCATTCACAACTTTTTCAAGCGTAAGTTTTTGCAGAAAGTTGAATATGTCTTTATAGTTCAAGAGAAATTATTTACAGAAAACAGTTTTATTTCGATACAAAAGAAACAAAAGCTTGGTATGGATGGTGCTCTTTGCTAAATCTGAAATCTTAGACCGGCAAAAAGTCATTGTAGAAATTACTAAAGTTGGCAAGCATAATTTCAAATTGATTGCTTAGAGTGAAAGGACTGTGGAGGAAGTCATATTCACTTTTAAAGTTGCTATGTCCTTATTAACTGCTTTACGTTAACTTCTTGAAAGGTAATGGCTTTTACCCAACCCTTTCTTCCTCCATTTGATGCGCATACAAACCGGCATAGATGCCTTTGCGTTTCATGAGTTCATCGTGGGTGCCTTGTTCGGCAATGGTGCCATCGTCTAATACTAGGATGTTGTCGAATTGTATGAGCGCAAAAATTCTGTGGGTGATGATAATGGCTGTTTTGCCGCGCAGCACTTCGTCCAGTTGTTGTTGAATTGCTTTTTCGGTGGCAGCATCTACTGCGCTGAGGCAATCGTCCAGAATCAACATATTGGGCTGCTTGATGAGCGCGCGGGCAATGCTGATGCGCTGTTTTTGTCCCCCGCTAAGAGTTACGCCCCGCTCACCAATCATGGTTTGGTAGCCATGCTGAAAGTGTTCGATTTCGTTGTCAACCGAAGCGTATCGCGCAAATTTTTCTACCTCGCTTTGCTGCATTTCTTTTACACCAAAAGCAATGTTTTCTGAAACGGTATCGCTGAACAGAAAAACATCTTGCGGCACATAGCCTATCTGATGGCGCAGGCTGCCGAGGTTCCAATCGTGCAGGTTTTTGTTGTCGATTTTGATGGTACCGTCCGTAACATCATACATGCGCATCAGCAATTCGGCAATGGTGGTTTTGCCCGAGCCTGTTCTGCCAATAATCGCCCAGCGTTGCCCTTTTGGAATGTTGAACGTTACATTTTTTAAGGCTTTGATGCCAGTGTCGGGATAAACAAAATTTACATTGTTGAAGGTAATATTGCCTTGCAGTTTTTCTATGGCGGTATTGTTGTTTTGGATGGTAGGCTGCTGCTTTAAAAATTCGTTGATGCGTTTCATAGATGCTGAGGCACGTTGAATCAGAGAGGCAACCCAGCCCAATGAACTTACGGGCCACATCAGCATGTTCATATAAATAAGGAACTCGGCAATGTTGCCCGGAGTAAGTTTGCCCGCACCTACTTCTATGCCGCCAAAATAGATGGTGGCAATCAGGCTTAAGCCAATCAAAAAGTTCATTGCCGGAAAGTAAATGGCATCAATTTTGGCAAGGTGCAGACTTTTTGCTTTGTAAAGATTGCTTTCGGCTTCAAAATGCTGCGACATGTTTTCTTCGCGGTTGTAAGCCTGCACCACTCTTATGCCAGAATAGTTTTCTTGCGCCTGAGTGGTTAAGTCGGAGAGTTTGGCTTGAATTTCTGTGCTTACTTTTTCAATGAGTTTGTTTACATAATAAATAATGAAAGAAAGGACAGGCAAAGGAATCAACACATATAAAGTGAGTTTGGGATTGATGCTAAGCATTGCTACCACTGCAAAAGTGATGGTGAAAAACAAGTTAACGGAATACATAATTGCAGGACCCACATACATGCGCACGCGGCTCACATCTTCGGTGATTCTGTTCATCAAATCGCCAGTGTTGTTGCGTTTGTAGAAAGCGGTATCTAACTGCTGATAGTGTTGATAGACATCGTTTTTCAAATCGAACTCAATGAGGCGGCTTACCACAATAATGGTTTGGCGCATTAAAAAAGTGAATAAGCCTTCCATAAGCGCCACGCCCATATAAATGCAGAAAAAGATGAAAAGTTGCTTGCCCAATCCGGTGTCTAAAGCCCCAGAAATGGCATCGCCTCCGGGAAGTTGCGCCTGCTTAAGGAATCCGGCAACACTATCAATTGCTTCGCCTACTATGCGCGGGTTGTAGGTTCTGAAGGCATTAGAAAGAATGACAAACAATATGCCGCCAAAAACCCGTAGTTTGTAGTGTCCGAAATATTTATTTAGTGTAAGAAGATGTTTCAATGTGATAATAGCTATGCCCTACTAATATTGTTAAATGGTGAAACGGTTGTTTTTCCAACATCGCTAAACAGGTTCAATAAATAATCTACATTCGCGCTGCATTTGCAAAACTAATAATTGGTTGTCGTAATGAGTTCTTTAATTGATGTGGAAACAACAAATAACAAATCAACAAGTTTGTTGGCAATGGCGGAAGCCATGCAACACGAGCAAATACTATATTTTAATGATGCGACAACGGGCTTAAAAGGTTTTATCGGCATTCACGACACTACACTTGGACCTTCGCTTGGTGGTTGCCGCATCTGGAATTACAGCAATATTGATGAGGCATTAAAAGACGTGTTGCGCTTGAGTCGCGGCATGACCTATAAATCTTCTATAAGTGGTATCAATTTAGGTGGAGGGAAAGCGGTAATCATCAACGATAATCCTGCTCAACGCACCGAAGGTTTTTGGAAAAGATTTGGCATCTATGTAGAAAGCCTTGGTGGAAAATATATCACAGCCGAAGATGTAGGCACTTCTACTACCGAGATAGCTTACATGATGCAGGTGACAAACCATGTAAGTGGAAAACCTATTGAAAAAGGAGGCAGCGGAGACCCATCCCCATTTACAGCTTTTGGTGTTTTTTTGGGTTTGAAAGCTGCAGCAAAATCTGCTTTCGGCAATGAAGATTTATCGGGCAAAAAAGTGTTGGTGCAAGGTGTTGGGCATGTAGGCAGATACCTTGTGGAGCAGCTTACGAAAAATGGAGCTAAGGTTTTTGTGAGTGATATCAACGAGCAAAAGCTAAAATCCGTTTCGGATGAATTTGGTGCAACCGTATTGCCAATAAGTGAAATAATTGGTGCCGATGTGGACATTTATGCGCCATGTGCTTTGGGCGCTATTTTGAATGCCTATACCATTCCGCAATTGAAGTGTGCAGTAGTAGCTGGAGCCGCCAACAACCAATTGGCAGATGAAGTAAGTGATGGTAATTTGCTACGCCAAAGAGGAATCATTTATGCGCCCGACTTTTTGATAAATGCAGGTGGAGTTATCAATTGTTATCAAGAAGTGGTAGGCTATGATAAAAACGCAGCCATGCAGCGCACCGAAAAGATTTACGATAAGACTTTAGAGATTATCCAGCGCAGTGCAGCACAAAATATATCAACGCATCAGGCGGCAATGGATTTAGCAATTGAGAGAATTGAGCAGGTAAAAAAAGAGAGGAAAGCATAATGTTAGGAAGAAGAAATTTGCGGATTAAGGTGATGCAAACGCTGTTTGGCAAAGAGATAAGCAGCGATGTGCCGCTTCAGTTTATGGAAGGTCAGTTGAAGTCTAACATACTGCGCAGTTCGTCATTGTATCTTACACTGTTGGAATATATCTGCGCAGTTTGTAGGTATGCAAATACCGATAAAGACAGGCGCGCAGGGAAATATCTGAAAACCAATGAAGATATTAACCTCAGTACTTTAATCACACGTAACAGAATCACAACTGCTATTACCGAGAGTGTTTGGCTACAGGCTTTGATAAAGAAAGAAAAGATTTCGCAATGGATTGATGAAGATTTGGTGCGCAAATTGTATCTGCAATTAGTTGCATTACCACGTTACAAAGAGTATGCAAAGCTCTCGGAATCTACTTTAGATGCGGATATTGATTTGGTTGGTTTTTTAGTTAAAAATATTCTTACCAAGAACAGTGATTTGGACAAGCATTTAGAAGAACACTTCATGAATGTGGATGATGATAGTGGTACACTTTGGATTGTGATTCAAAAGTATATTTCAGGATTTGAAAAAGCTGGTGTAAAGCCATTTGAAGATGCTATCGGCTATTGGGAAGCTGAACAGCCTTTTGCTTACGATTTATTGAAAAAGAATTTTGCGCACAATGATGAATTGCGCGCATTGATTCTACCGTATTTAAAAAATTGGGATCCGGAGCGCGTAGCTGTAATGGATTTTTTGATTCTTAAAATGGCTTTGTGTGAGTTGCTTTATTGCCCTACAGTGCCTGTAAAAGTTACTATCAACGAATACATTGATATATCTAAGTTTTACAGCACGCCAAAGAGTAAAGATTTTGTGAACGGGGTGTTGGATAAAATAAAGAATCAATTGATGGAAGACGGCTCTATCAAAAAACAAGGTAGAGGACTAGTAGAATAAATTTTGCTAACAACACTACAAGCTAACATAACTCGAATAAATTCGCGCTCCATGAAAAATGTATTTACAGTTATTGTCCTTGCCTTGCTTTTAATTGCAACTGAATCGTGCCGCAGAAAGGGTAATGAAACCCTACGCAACGGAGGCTTAACCACCGACATGATTAAAGACTCTACAAGAGTATCTTTTGCAGAAACTGAGTTTGTGTTTGATACTATCAATCAAGGTGATAAAGTAGAGCACATATTTGCTTTTACAAACACTGGCGATAAAGACTTAATCATTGCCAATGCTTTTGGTAGTTGCGGCTGCACCGTGCCCGAGTATCCTAAAGAGCCTATTGCTCCCGGTAAATCAGGAGAAGTGAAAGTTACTTTCAACTCGGCAGGTAAGGAAGGCAATCAAAAGAAAAGTATCACCATGGTGATGAACACTGCGTTAAGAAATGAGGTGGTTTACCTCAGTGGATTTGTAGTGAAAAAGGAATAATAGCAAGAAAATAGACAGAGATATGAGACAGTAAATTTAATCTTTCAATCAATAATCAATAATCAATTAAATGTTCACACTTCTTCAAGCATCAAGCGGCTTTGACCCAATTATACTTTTAATATATGGCGGTCTTTTTGTAGTTATCTATTTCTTTTTTATTCGCCCGCAAACACAAAAAGCGAAGGCGCAAAAAACTTACATAGAACAATTAGAGAAAGGCGCAAAAGTGATTACAAGTGGTGGTATTCACGGTAGAATTTTAAAGGTAGAAGACACTACTTTTCTTGTTGAGATAGACAACAACGTGAAGATTAAAATTGAGAAAAGCGGTATTTCGATGGAACTTACCAAGCCGCTGAACGAAGAGAAGAAAGAGGAATTAAAAAAATGAGGAAATGAATGAGGCTAAAATCATTCATCGGTCTTTACCACTCTG
>CAZKHZ010000148.1:0-9271 GCA_964552715.1 uncultured Chitinophagaceae bacterium
TCACTAAGCGCAGCAATGGTAAGGCAAGTGAAGTAGAGCTTGCTGGCTTTCCACACCATTCGTTGGATACTTATTTGCCTAAGTTGGTTCGTGCAGGTCATCGCGTTGCTATTTGCGACCAACTCGAAGACCCTAAGCTTACAAAGACTATTGTAAAACGTGGCGTTACTGAAATGGTAACACCAGGGGTGGCTTTGGGCGATAACCTTTTGGATAATCGCAGCAATAATTTTTTGGCTTCGGTTTACTTTGAAGGCAATCAGTTTGGTGCAGCATTTATAGATGTTTCTACAGGTGAGTTTTTTCTTGCAGAAGGTAATCAGTCATATATTGATAAGTTACTGCAAAGCCTTTCACCTGCAGAGGTTTTATATCAAAAAGGAAAGGAAAAAGATTTCAAAAACTATTTTGGAAATAATCTCTATTCCTACAAACTAGATGATTGGGTTTATCAATTTGACCATACACATGAAATCTTGCTGAAACTTTTCGGCACACATTCATTAAAAGGCTTTGGAATTGAAGATGAACGAATTGGCATTATTGCAGCAGGGGCAGTAATTCAATATCTAAAAGATACCGAGCATAACAACCTTGGGCACATCACAAAAATTTCGCGACTGCGCGAAGAAAAATATGTTTGGTTAGATAGGTTTACCATTCAAAATCTTGAGTTAGTCAACTCGCCCCATCGCGATGGTAAATGCTTGCTGGATGTGATGGATAAAACCACTACGCCAATGGGTGCGCGGCTGTTGAAACGCTGGATATTGCTGCCATTGGTAGATATAAATTCTATAGTGCAGCGCCAGGAAATAGTGGCGCATTTTATCGAGCAACGCAAATTGGCAACTGACTTGAAATCATTGCTGAAAAGCATAGGTGATTTAGAGAGAGTGGTGAGCAAGGTTAGTTTGCAAAAGATTAACCCGCGTGAAATGGTTCACCTCAAGCGTGCACTGATTGCTGTAGGCGAAATCAAAAAAATTACTCAGCAACAGCCGTTAGAAAGTTTGCTTACGCTGGCGCATCAATTGAATCCCTTGCCCGATGTGGCTCAACATATTGAGGGTGCCTTGTTTCAAGAAGCTGGTCCGATGGTTGTAAAAGGAAACTTTATTCGCTCCGGATATCATCAGGAATTAGATGAATTGCGCGCCATTCAAACATCAGGCAAAGAGTACATCGCAGCTATTCAGCAGGCAGAGATTCAGCGCACGGGCATTACTTCTTTAAAGGTGGGTTTCAACAATGTGTTTGGTTATTTTCTTGAAGTTACCAATTCACACAAAAGTAAAGTACCGAGCGACTGGATTCGTAAGCAAACACTATCGAATGCCGAGCGGTATATCACACCTGAGTTAAAAGTATATGAAGAGAAAGTATTAGGTGCAGGAGATAAAATTCAACAGTTAGAGGAACAGCTTTTTACAGAGCTAATTCAGTTTGTAAAAGACTATGTGGTAACTATTCAATTGAACGCTGCTTTGCTTGCATCTTTAGACTGCTTGTTGAGTTTTGCTGAAAGTGCAGAGTCGCATAATTACACGCGTCCGAAGTTGAACAACAGTTTTGTCATTGACATTAAAGCAGGTAGGCATCCGGTGATTGAAGAGCGTTTGCAGGCGGGTGATGCTTATATTCCAAATGACATTTACCTCGATTCTGAGCAACAACAAATATTGGTAATTACTGGTCCAAACATGGCGGGTAAATCTGCTTTGTTGCGGCAAACTGCCTTGATTGTTTTGATGGCACAGGCAGGTTCCTTTGTGCCTGCAACCCATGCCAATATCGGTTATGCCGACAAGATTTTTACCCGCGTTGGTGCCAGCGATAATCTTTCTACTGGTGAGTCAACCTTCATGGTAGAGATGAATGAAACATCTGGTATTATGAACAACCTTTCGCCCCGCAGTTTGATATTATTGGATGAAATCGGACGAGGCACTTCTACCTACGATGGTATTTCCATTGCGTGGAGCATAGCAGAGTTTTTGCACAATAATCAAGAGGCAAAGCCGCGCACTTTGTTTGCTACACATTATCACGAGTTGAATGAATTATCCGAAAAGTATCCGCGCATCCGCAACTTCCACGTTACTGTGAAGGAGGCTAATGGAAAGATTATTTTTCTGCGCAAACTGGAAAGTGGAGGCAGCGAACATAGTTTCGGAATTCATGTTGCTAAGATGGCGGGGATGCCGAAAGCTATTGTGAATAGGGCAAATGAGGTGTTGCATGAACTGGAAAGCAAACGCATACAGCATGATATTAAAGATAGTGTGCGCCAACTGCCACCTGCCTTGCAACTAAGTATTTTTGACACTGCCGACCCTAAGCTGAAAGAACTTGCAGAAGCGATTTCAAAAATTGATGTGAATGTATTGACACCCGTAGAGGCTTTGATGAAATTGAATGAATTGAAACGCTTGGCAGATAAGTGAGTAAAGTATTCGTAGGAATGGCATATATTTACAACGAAATTTAAGCAATGAAAACAGTCACTATTGAACTTACCAGCCCACGGGCGCAAACTTGGCTTAAGGAGTTAGAGGAGTTGAATATTATCAGAGTTTTGAAAACAAAGAAAACTGAGAAGGTTTCATTTTCAGAAAAATTTGCAGGTGTTATATCTAAGGAATCAGCTAAGAAATTACATAAGCATGTAGAAAAAAGCCGTAAAGAATGGGACAAAAATTCTTGATTGATTCTAACGTTGCTATTGACTATCTTTCTAAATCCCTGCATGCAAAAGGTGCAGAGTTTGTAGGTAAAGTTCTTGATGATGAATCTGTAATCTCTTTTGTTACAAGAATTGAAATACTTGGTTACAACACTTCAAAAACGGAAGAGAAATTTTTGCAGGAGTTTGTGAAATTATCTACAGTGATTGGAATAAATGAGGATGTAATTCTTGAAACAATTGAACTACGTAAATCAACTCGACTGAAAACTCCCGATGCAATCATAGCAGCAACTGCTATCGTTAATAACCTAACCTTACTTTCGCGAAACGAAAGGGACTTCAAAAATATTTCTAAACTTAAAATTGTAAACCCACATAAAATTTAATTCAATGGGCAAAAAAATTCTTTTAGAACACATCAATGTTCCGGGTATTGAGACTTATGAAGTATATCGCAGCAAAGGCGGGTATGCAAGTGTAGAAAAAGCATTAAAACTTACACCAAACGATGTGGTGGAAGAGGTGAAAAAATCAGGGCTGCGCGGTCGTGGCGGTGCGGGTTTTCCTACTGGATTAAAGTGGAGTTTTGTTGATAAAAAAAGCGGTCGCCCGCGACACTTGGTGTGCAATGCCGATGAATCGGAGCCGGGTACTTTCAAAGACCGTTACCTGATGGAAAAACTGCCGCATCTTTTAGTGGAAGGCATGATTACTTCCAGCTTTGCCCTTGAAGCAAATCTTTCCTACATCTACATACGTGGAGAGTATATGTGGATATACCGCATTCTTGAAAAAGCTATCAACGAAGCTTACGCAAACGGATGGTTAGGTAAAAACATTAAGGGCAGCGGCTTTGATTTGGACCTGCACGTTACCTGCGGAGCGGGAGCTTACATTTGTGGTGAAGAAACTGCTTTGATTGAATCGCTGGAAGGCAAGCGTGGCAATCCGCGCATCAAGCCGCCATTCCCTGCGGTGGTTGGTTTGTATGGCAACCCAACTGTGGTAAATAATGTAGAGAGTTTAATGAATGTGCCTTGGATTTTGATGAATGGTGGCGAAGAGTATGCAAAATTCGGCATCGGAAAATCAACCGGAACAAAATTGATTTCGGCTTCGGGCAACATCAAAAATCCGGGGGTGTATGAAATTGAATTAAGCATCACGGTAGATGAGTTTGTAAACAGCGATGAATATTGCGGTGGCATGGAAACAGACCGCCCCCTAAAAGCCTGCGTGCCGGGTGGAAGTTCGGTGCCTATTCTTCCTGCGAATTTGTTGTTTAAAACTGCTAAAGGTGAAGATAGGTTAATGACTTACGAAAGCATGAGTGACGGTGGTTTTGCAACAGGCTCTATGATTGGTTCGGGTGGTTTTATTGTGTATGACGACCGCGCCTGCATAGTGCGCAACACTTGGAATTTCTCGCGCTTTTATCATCACGAAAGTTGTGGGCAATGTTCTCCCTGCCGCGAAGGCACAGGCTGGTTAGAGAAAGTAACTTGGCGTTTAGAGCACGGCTTAGGAAGGATGGAAGACATTGATTTGTTGTGGGATATTCAACGCAAAATTGAAGGCAACACCATTTGCCCATTGGGCGATGCTGCTGCATGGCCCGTAGCTGCGGCTATTCGCCACTTCCGCCACGAGTTTGAATACCACGTTCGCTTTCCCGAAAAAGTAAAAGACCGCAAACACTTTGAACACGAGCCGTGGGAGAAAGTGAAGCACTTAATGGGGAGAGAAGAAGCGGTGACGGTATAGTATAGTCATGAACATTGTAAAATCAATTGATGGATTTATTATTCGACTCACCGATGAGCGATGGCAGCACATTTCTACTGGACACCCTGAGATAGCAGACTTGTATTACGAATTATTGCAAGTGATTGCAGAGCCTGAAATGATTTATGATGGTGGAGAAGGGGAACTAATTGCATTAAAATTTAAAAAGCAACTCAATAAGCACCTTGTGGTAGTTTACAAACAAGATATAATTACCAAAGATGGATTTGTAATTACAGCTTTTGTGAGCAGAAAATTAAATTACCTTAGTAAAAAGAATATAGTATGGAAATCACCGAATTAACTGAGTTGAAATCTATTATGCCCTATTTGCTGAAACATAAAAATTTATGGGCAAATTATGATGAGCATAGTGATACACTATATTTACACTTTAAAAAACCTAATGTAGCAGATGATTCTGAAATGACTGAGGAGAATGTAATTGTTAGATATGAAAATAATGAAGTAATTGGAGTAACAATTCTTAATGCGAGTAAGAATAAATGAAACAAACACTTTGAACACGAGCCGTGGGAGAAAGTGAAGCACTTGATGGGGAGGGAAGAAGTAGCGGTGGGATTATGAAAATCCAACTTCATCCTCATGCAATTGAACGTGCAAATGAAAGAGGTGCTACAAAAGATGAAGTAGAAGATACTGTATTACATGGGGAAGAATTTCCTGTAAAGCACAGTAGAACAGGATTTAGAAAAACAACCATTTTTAATGATACATGGCAAGGTGAGAAATTCTATGCAAAGCAAATAGAATGTTATGCTGTGAAAGAAAATGATATTTGGTTGGTAATTTCAGTTATTGTAAGATATTTTTGAAAACATAAATAATATTCCAATGAAACTAACGTACGATATTAAATACAATGTAGGCTATCTTACTTTTAAGGAGAAAAAAATGGATGTAAATTCTATAAAACTAAGTGAAGATTTAATAGTTGATATGGCTCCAGATGGAACTATCTACGGCATTGAATTACTCAACGTGAAAGAGCAAATGTTTAGCAACAATCTAAAACAACTTTCCCTACTCAACGAAAATACAGGCAAGGAACAACTGATTGATATTGCGGCTTAATTTTAATTCCAATAAATCCAGTTTATGAAAAAAATACTTGTAAAAATTGTTTGTTGTTTGTCAATTATTTTTTTGGCACAAAATGTAATTGGTCAAAAGGATTATAGTACAATTCAAATTTTGAGTAAAAGTGTTTTTAGTAAAGTTTATTTAAACGATAGACTTATTACAAGTTTTAATAGAGATGAAGCACTGGAGTACAAGCTAACTTCTAAGGGAAGAATAGCTAAACTTTGGTAAATACTTTTAGAGCAGAGGGGGCTTAAGAAATTGCTGATACAAGTGATGTATATGTTGTTGTACATTGGAGTAATTTTTACAAAGTTGAATTTATTAAATGGGATAAAGAGCGGAAGAATTTTCAAAATATTGTCCGTGTTGAAGAAGATCCCAATAATCCAATTATCAAATCGGACAACACCTAAAAATCAGGCAAAGGTCAGGGTACTTGTTTTGCCATTTCTCCTGATGGGTGTATGGTTACCAATTACAATTGTATTGAAAATGCCAAAGAGATTACCGTGAAGGGAATTGACGGAGATTTTACAACCAAGTATGGTGCTACACTTGTAGCTTCCGACCCTTCCAATGATTTAGCGTTACTTAGAATAGGGAACAAAAATGTGAAGTTCAATATACTTCCTTTTGGGCTTAGAAGCGGGGGTGTTGCTCAGGCAGAAAAGGTGTATGCACTTGGCTTTCCATCTGCTGGAGCAATGGGAGCAGAGGTGAAAATTACCGAAGGTATTATTAGTGCCAAAAGTGGTGTTGGAGGTGATGTAAGTAAGTTTTAAATTTCGGCAGCGATAAACTCTGGAAACAGCGGAGGTTCATTGATTGATGAACAAGGAAATTTGATTGGTGTTATCTATGCAAAATCAACCATTGCTGAATCTGCGGGTTATGCAGTTAAAGCAAGCTATTTAGAGCTATTTTTAAAAAATGTAGATGGGTTTGAGTTCCCTACATTTATTAATACCATTAAGGATAAACCACTAACCGATAAAGTAACGGAGTTGAAGAATTATATTTTCATTGTAGAGACAAATTAGTATTGCCAAAAAGTGAAGCATTTGATGGCAAAAAAGAAAGCAATAGAGGGTTAGGTTTTTAATCTGCATCAATATCATAAAAGCTAAAAGGAAAATTTTCCCTTTTAGCTTTTATTATTTTCGGGCAATCAGTTTTTATTTTTATAGTTATTCAACCATCATTAAAACCTAAAATTTATGGCTATTCATGTTTTAGAGCAACCATAAATTAAGGTTTACTATAGAAAGATGAGTAAATTCTGTGCATATCCTTTTCAAACAATATTCTGATACAATTCTATGTTCGCGCAAAATTCAGAGCAATGCGCAAAGCAATAAAATCAGCCCTTATTTCGGTTTATTACAAAGACAAACTTGACCTGCTTGTACGAGAACTTGCCAAAAATAATGTTACCATTTATAGCACCGGTGGAACACAATCTTTTATCGAATCGCTTGGCGTAAAAGTGATTGCTGTCGAAACGCTGACTTCATATCCTAGCATTTTGGGCGGAAGGGTAAAAACCCTGCACCCCAAAGTTTTTGGCGGCATATTGGCGCGCAGAAACGATGCCGGAGATTTGCAACAGCTAAAGGAATTTGATATTCCCGAAATTGATTTGGTGGTGGTTGATTTATATCCTTTTGAAGAAACCGTAGCTGCAGGAAAGGGTGAAGAAGATGTGGTGGAGAAAATTGACATTGGTGGCATATCGCTTATTCGCGCTGCCGCAAAAAACTATAACGACACTTTGATTGTTGCTTCAAAAAATCAATACGAACCATTGGTAGCATTGCTGCAAGAAAAAAATGGCGCAACGGATGTAGAAGATCGCAGAAAATTTGCGGCTTATGCCTTTCATATTTCGTCCAATTACGACACGCGCATTTTTGAATATTTTAATCAAAGCAACTACTTCAATATTTTTAAACAAAGCGAGGAAAACAGCCGCTCCTTGCGCTATGGCGAAAACCCACATCAAAAGGGTTTTTTCTACGGCAATTTGGATGAAAGATTTACAATACTAAATGGTAAAGAGCTTTCGTATAATAACCTAGTGGATGTGGATGCATCCTTAAATTTGGTGGCTGAATTTACTGCGCCTACCTGTGCTATCATCAAGCATACAAACAGTTGCGGGCTTGCTTCGCGCAACAACATTGCGGAGGCATACAAAGCTGCTTTTGCCTGCGATACTACTTCTGCATTTGGCGGTGTTATTGCCGTTAACAAAACGGTGGATGTTGCCACAGCAAACGAAATGAATAGCTTGTTTTTTGAGGTGCTTGCGGCTCCTGCTTATGAGCCAGCAGCATTAGAAATTTTGCGTAGCAAAAAGAATAGAATTCTGTTGGAAGTGTTGCCCAACGCAAAGGCAACTACACACACTTTCAAGAATTTGCTAAACGGTATTTTGGTTCAAGATGCGGATGCCACTGCCGAAACTGAAAAGGATTTTAAAACAGCAACTGAAAGAATACCAACTGCTGAGGAAATTGCCGATTTAGAATTTGCCATTGTTGCCGTAAAGCATTTAAAAAGTAATGGTATTGCATTGGTGAAAAACAAACAACTTATTGGCAGCAACTGTGGGCAAACATCGCGCGTGGATGCCTTGCAAAATGCTATTCGCAAAGCCGCAGAATTTGGCTTTGACTTAAAGGGTTCGGTGATGGCAAGCGATGCGTTTTTTCCTTTTCCAGATTGTGTAGGTATTGCAGCCGCAGCAGGCATCACAGCTATTGCGCAACCCGGAGGAAGTATAAAAGATAAAGACTCAATAGAGGCTGCAAACGCAGCAGGGCAGGCAATGGTGATGACCGGTGTAAGACATTTTAAGCATTAATATAAAAGGGGCGAAGGACGAAGGACCGTCCCTCGTCCTTCGTCCCTCGTCCCTCGTCCCTTGGATTTTATTCAAGCATTTCTTGCACCACTTTGTTGGCTACTTTTGGGTCAGCTTTGCCTTTGCTGGCTTTCATCACTTCGCCCACAAATAAACCCAATAAACCTTTTTTTCCTGCTTTGTATTCGGCAACTTTTTCGGGATATTTTGCAAGCACTTCTTTAATGATTGATAAGAGATTACTCTCGTCAGTTAGTTGAACAAAATTATTTTGAATAATATGGTTGTTGATGGTCTCCAATGTTACTTGAAAATCTATGTCCATTCCAGAGTATTCCATTAGAAGAGGAAAAATTTCTGAAATAGCGACAGTATTACTGATTCTTCCTGAAAGAACTTCACAGATGAGAATTGCGATTCCTTTGGGCTTTACACTAAACTTTTCAATAGTAATTCCTTGGTTATTAAGTTCTGCTCTAACTGTACCTAGAATCCAATTTGCAGCTGTTTTAAATGCCTTTGAAGAGTAAATTACGCTATAGAATTCATCAAGTCTCTCGGTTTGGATTAAGTAGCCGAATAACCCATCTGATATTTGCATCCTATCTTCATGAATCTTTTTTAAACAACCTATAAGTTCAGCAAAATATTGAGAAGTAAACTTATCATCGCTCAACAAACGCGCATCGTATTCAGGCAATCCATACACATTCATGTATTCCTCCTTCAATTCCGCAGATAGCTTTGGCATGGCAGATTTTACCTGTTGAATATATTCATCTGTAAGCACCACAGGCGGCAAATCAGGCTCAGGGAAATAGCGG
>CAZKHZ010000149.1:0-9242 GCA_964552715.1 uncultured Chitinophagaceae bacterium
ACTCTATAGATATAAATAGAACGCTTTCTTTCATCCTTTTTTCACCTTATACAATTACAATAAAATATTTTCAAAAAACAAGCGTTCATTAAATACTTATTTTCTCTTTGCAACGTTTTATAATTCAAAATATCTACTTTCTAATTTCAATCAATCTTTTATGCGACACACCGCAATCTCATCAGCATTTATTTCCCTAGTAATCTTTTTGTTGGCAGCATGTGGCAATGCCGATAAAGTAAAATTAGTTGCCACTAATTGCACAGGCGAAGTGCCTTCAAAAACCAACCTGCAATTTACCTTCAACAAAGATGTGGTACCCGATAGCTTGCTGCGCAGCGGAGGCTGGCAAACCGATGGTTATGTAAAATTCAATCCCGAGATTGCGGGTCGCTTCCGTTGGCAAAACAGCAACACCTTAGTGTTCTCGCCCGAGAATGGCTTGCCACCTGCATCGGCATTTACGGCAAGCATCACTAGCGAGGTATGCAAATACAGCAAATTCAAGTTAGGCAACATCGAAAAGTTAGCCTTTCACACCCCATTGCAGCACCTCGAAAATGCTGCCGCACAATGGATTATAAAAAATGAAACCACCCGCGAAGTTGCCCTGCAAGTAGAATTGGAGTTGCGCTTTATGCAAGAAGTTTCAGCCCTGCAAAAGCAATTATCGGTAAAAGTAAATGGACAAGAAAAAGCGATTAGCCTACAAGCCAATGCGCCATCCGAAAAGTTCGCATTCACCATCCAAAATTTGAAATTGGAGGATAAAGATTACAACATTCAGATTGTAATTAATAAAGGCTTGTTGCCGATTGCGGGAAAGCTGATTACCACCGAGCAAATTGTGAAAGAAATAAATGTGGTTTCGCCATATATTTTAAACATCAATAACCTTGAAGCCACGCACGATGGCAACGAGGGCAGTGTGCGTATATTCACTTCGCAGCAATTAATTGCGCAAGATTTTAAAGGCATCAAAATAGCCCCAGCGGTAAAGTTTACAACCGCCATCAACAGCGATGGATTATTGATATCAAGTGCCGATTTTAATGCCAACAAAACTTACGAGCTAACTATTGAAAAAGGACTGAAAGGTGCCATAGGCGGGGTGTTGAAGGAAACATATATAAACACCATTGGGTTTGGCGAAGTAGAACCTTCCATTACCATATCGGATAAAACAGGAAAGTACCTTGACGCTAAGGGCAGCAGAAACATTGAGGTGAAAATTGTAAACGTGCCAAAGGTTAAAGTGGTAATCACAAAGGTTTACGAAAACAATTTGCTGGCTGCAAATCGCTATGGTGTTGATTCAAGATATTATGATGAATATGAAGGTTATAATGAGAGCAGCTATTCGCCAGAAGCAAGTTTTGGCGATGTGATTTATGAAGAGGAAATTGAAAGTTCTAAACTTCAAAAGCATAATGATGCGAGGCTTTTTAATTTTAATATACAAGACAAATTAGGTGATTACAAGGGTGTGTATCACATTGAACTCCGCTCTACTAGCGACTATTGGGTGCGCGACAGTCGCATGGTTTCGATAAGTGATATTGGTTTGATTGCGAAACAAACGCCCGACAATTTGATGGTGTTTGCCAATGGTATAAAAGCTGCCACAGCAATGGGTAATGCTGAGATAAAGGTATATGGTAGCAACAATCAACTTGTAGGTACTGGCACAACTGATGGCAATGGAATTGCTTTTGTAAGTTTGAAAAAGCATGAGTTCATCGGCTTTAAACCTGCGCTTATCACTGCCAAACACGGCAACGATTTCAACTTTATTTTACTTAATGCAACCCGCGTAGAAACTTCGCGTTTTGATGTGGGCGGCAAGCGCATCAACTCAACAGGCTTGGATGCGTTTATTTATGGTGAGCGCGATATGTATCGCCCTGGCGAAATGGTGAATATCACTGCCATTATCCGCACTGCCGATTGGAAAACACCGGGAGAGATTCCGGTGAAGATGAAGTTGAAATTACCTAACGGGCAAGAACTGAAATCGCTTCGCAAAACATTGAATGCACAAGGTGCATTTGAAACTTCTTTCGAGCTTTCGCCAAGTGCTGTTACTGGAAGTTACTTGTATGAATTATACACTTCAAATGATATTCTGCTTGCTACAAAAAGTATTTTGGTTGAAGAATTTATGCCTGATAGAATTAAGGTTTCAGCGGCATTAAATGCAGAGAAAGTAAAACATACAGATACTATTATTTTAAAGGGAACGGCTTTCAATAATTTTGGTCCACCCGCTGCTGGCAGAAGCTATGAAGTGGAATTGCAATACAGCGCAAAACAGTTTCAACCAAAGCAGTTCAGCAAATACGATTTCAATCTTTCTAATCGCGAAACGTATTTTGAAAGTGTAGTGCGCGAAGGTACTACAAGCGAGGATGGTAGCTTTGTTGAACGCTTCTCTCCTGTGCCAAGTTTTAGCAACAATGGTATTATCAAAGCTAGTTTCTTTACCACAGTGTTTGACGAAACGGGCAGACCTGTAAACAGATTTGCAAGTTCAGATATTGCTACGCAAAAGGAGTTTATTGGCGTAAATGATGACGACTATTACTACTATCCTTTGAATCAAAATATTCGCTTCAACTTAGTTGCTGTGAATGCTTCGGAGCAGGTTGTTTCCGCAAAGGTGAATGTGCAGGTTATCAAACATGAATACAAAACGGTGCTTTCTAAAAGCTGGAATTATTTCCGCTACGAAAGTCAGCGCGATGATAAAATTGTTGCAGAGCAAACACTCAATATTTCCGGTGAAGGCACCGTGTATAATTTTGTGCCGCGTACTTCGGGCGATTATGAATTGCGGGTAAGTTTGCCGGGTGCTAAGACATACATTCAAAGAAGTTTTTATAGTTATGGTAGTTGGGGCAATAGCTCTTCTAACTTTGAGGTGAACAAAGAAGGCAACGTGGATATTTCTTTAGATAAAGAAAAGTATCAAACAGGTGAATCTGCCAAACTGCTTTTTAAAACCCCTTTTAATGGCAAGCTCTTAGTTACAGTTGAGCGTGATAATGTGTTTGATAAATTTTATTTGAATGTTGAAAACAGAACGGCATCTGCTAGCATTTCTTTAAAGGAAAATTACTTACCGAATGTGTATGTAACAGCAACTTTAATCAAGCCGCACGAAGAAAGTGATTTGCCTTTGACGGTTGCGCATGGCTTCAAAAATATTACTGTTGAAATGCCTTCGCGCAACATTGCGATGAAGATAAACGCACCCGAAAAAGTCCGCAGTAATACACATCAAAAGATAACCGTAAACGCTGCGCCAAATTCACCCATTACACTTGCTGTGGTGGATGAGGGCATTCTTCAAATCACGAATTACAAAACACCA
This sequence comes from uncultured Chitinophagaceae bacterium, assembly GCA_964552715.1. Classification (GTDB taxonomy): domain Bacteria; phylum Bacteroidota; class Bacteroidia; order Chitinophagales; family LD1; genus UBA7692. The sequence goes on from CAZKHZ010000149.1 coordinate 3,374, forward strand.
AATCCTTATCCTTTCTTTTATGAAAAGCGAGCATTGCAAGTAAACTCTTTTGATTTGTATCCATCACTTTTTCCAGAAGTAAGCGGTGCCATCAGCAGCGTGGGCGGTGATGGTTTTGATTTGAGTAAGCGCACCAACCCGCTTACGAACAAGCGCGTGAAATTGGTGCGCTATTGGAGTGGCATTCAACAGACCAACAGCAGCGGCACTGCCACTTTTGAGTTTGATATTCCGCAGTTCAGCGGAGAGTTGCGCTTGATGGCTGTGAACTATGTGAATGAAAAATTTGGCGCAACTGATGCTTACATGAAAGTTGCCGACCCTGTGGTGGTGAGTGTTGCTTTACCCCGCTTTTTAAGCCCGGGCGATGAAATAGATGTGCCAGTAACCTTAACCAACACTACGGCAAAAAATACGGATGCAAAAGCAAGCATCAAAATTGATGGACCTGTGAAAGTGATTGGTGAAAGTGTTGCAAGCACCTCATTAAAACCCAATGCTGAAGGCAAAGTAATGTATCGCTTGCAGGCATTGCAAAAGATTGGTGAAGCAAGCATCACAGTGCAGGTAAATGCAGCAGGAGAAACCTTTACAGATAAGACAGATATCACCGTTCGTCCAGCGGCATCTTTGCAAAAAGCTACAGGCAGCGGCATTGTAAACGCAGGCGAAAACAAAACACTGAACTTTAATGTGAATGAGTTTATTGCAGGAACAACTTCTTATAGTTTGATTGTAAGCAATTCGCCAATGGTGGAGTTTGGTAAGAAGCTTTCAGATTTAGTTCGCTATCCACATGGTTGCACCGAGCAAGTAATTTCAGCAGCTTTTCCGCAAATGTATTTTGCTGATTTGAGTCAGGCACTTGGCACGGATAATAATAATGCAAAGGCCGCTACTTACAATATTCAGGAAGCCATTCGCAAGATTAAAATGCGTCAATTGTACAATGGTGCGGTTTCGTTATGGGATGGCGGCAACGAGCATTGGTGGAGCAGTGTGTATGCAGCGCACTTTTTGATTGAAGCTAAAAAGGCAGGCTACGAAGTGGACGATAAATTGATGGAACCTTTGCTCACTTATCTCACTAATAAATTGCGGGATAAAACGGTATTCAAGTATTTCTATAATAGAGGTGATAGCAAAATGATTGCAGCCAAGGAAATTCCATACAGTTTGTATGTGTTGGCATTGGCAAACAAGCCGCAAAGTAGCAGTATGAGTTATTACAAAGCAAACACTCAACTGCTTTCTTTAGATGGAAGATATTTGTTGGCTTGCGCTTACGCTTTGAGTGGCGATAAAGGAAAGTTTGCAGAGTTACTTCCAGCATCATTTACAGGAGAAATTGCAGATAAAGATGTGGGCAATAGTTTCTACAGCGATGCGCGCGATGAGGCACTTGCATTGAATGTTTTGTTAGAAGCAGATCCAAGTCATCCTCAAATTGCAGAGATGGCAAAACATGTTTCGGAGAACCTGAAAACACGCAAATATTTCAGTACACAGGAAAGTGTTTTTAGTTTGTTGGCATTAGGCAAAATTGCGCGCGCTAACAAAGGCAACAACATCAAAGCACAGGTGAAGGCAAACGGTAAGTTGTTGGGTGAAATGAACAACAACACTTTGAAACTTTCACCTAAGCAATTGAAGGATGCTAAAGTGGAAATCACTACAAGCGGCACAGGTAAGTTGTACTACTTCTGGCAGGCGGAGGGCATTCCTGTAAATGGCGAAGTGAAGGAAGAAGATAACTACCTGCGCGTGCGCAGAACCTTCTACGACCGCTATGGAAGAGTAATTGCCGGAAATACTTTCAAGCAAAATGATTTAGTGATTGTAGGTATTACATTAGAAAATGTTTTCTCTCGAACGATTGAGAACATTGTAATCACAGACATGCTGCCCGCAGGTTTTGAAATTGAAAACCCGCGTACTAAAGAAATTCCTGGCATGAATTGGATAAAGAATGAAAGCACTGCAGAGCATATAGATGTGCGCGATGATAGAATCAATTTGTTCGTAAATGCGGGTAACAACAAGCAAACATTCTACTATGCTGTTCGCGCTGTTTCGCCAGGTACTTTTAAGCAAGGTGTGGTGAGTGCCGATGCTATGTATGCTGGTGAATATCATTCGTATAATGGAAGTGGAACTGTGATAGTAAGTAGCAAATAAATGCTATCTATTTTTCCATTTTAATTTCAGGAAGCGGCAACAAATACACGCCCATTGAATCAGCAGGAAAGGTAAGCATTGGCATGCCGGGCGTATAGATGTCAGCCAGCAATGTCATGTAAGCAAATTGAAAAGGGTCTGTGGCTACAGCAATTTTTTTGAAGCCTAATTTTTTCGCCATTCGTTTTCCTTTCACTAGGTTTTGATTGCTATGGCGCGCTTTGTTTTCTTCAAAAGTGTTTTGTGAAGGAATACCCAAGCTATCAGCAAACTGCTTCATTAATTTTCCTTCAATAAAAGGTGTATGCACAGCCGCGCCCGAAAAAATTATATTCTTTGTTATGCCTTTATCATATAAAGATTTCGCAAAGTGCATTCTGATATTGAATAACTCGGGATGACTTTCTCCCATGTAAGGATAACCAGGTACAATGATTACATCAAAAGGGGCTTTGGCAAAACTTTTTGTACCTCTTTTTTCAACTAATTTTTGTAGTGAGCAAGAAGAAAAAACGAATGTAATTACAACAAGTAGAACTGAATATAACTTCATTGATGAAGCCGAATATCTAATTTTACAGTAGCATTCTATTACACTTAACAATCTATTAACACAAGTTCTTCTATATTTCGCCCTTCATGAAGAAAGTTCTACTACTCGCTATTCTTTTTTATGGCTCTGTTGCATTTGCTGGTGGCGATAATTTTACTGCGGGCGCACGTGCTACTTCGCTTGGAGATGCATCGCTTACTTTTAGCGATGTATTTAGTACAACTACCAATCAGGCAGGTTTAGCTTTTATGAATGAAGTGGCTTTTGGAATTTATACCGATCGTAAATTTATTTCTGCAAAGACCAATAATTTCAATGCTGCGGTGGCTGTGCCTTTCAACAGCAAAATAGGAACCTTTGGATTAAGTGTAAATTACTTCGGCTATAATTTATACAACGAAACAAAAGTTGGGTTGGCTTATGCACGCAAATTCGGCACCAAATTTTCAATTGGTATTCAATTCGATTACCTGCGATTTTTTATTGCAGAGAACGGACAGAAAAATTTGTTTACCCTCGAAGCAGGCTTTCAATACAAACCTTGGAAAGTAGTGACTTTTGCTGCACACATTTACAATCCTATTCCTTATAAAATGGATAAGGTTTTTAATGAACGATTGCCCACCATTGTAAAGCTTGGTGTAGGTTATGAGCCATCGTCAAAGGTTTTGTTGGCAGTGGAATATCAACAGGATATTAACCATAAACCACAATTCAAAGGAGGTATAGAATATCGTCCGATTAAGTATTTGCATTTGCGAACAGGTGTTCAAACAACACCATTCAGTTTTTCATTTGGTTTAGGAACAAATATTAAAGGCTTACGCATTGATGCGGGCAGCAGTTATCATCCTGTGTTGGGCTTCTCGCCTCAGTTTAGTTTGATGTATGGTTTTGTGCCTAAGAAGAAGAAAGTAGAAGATGGTGTTAAGAAGTAAGTAGAAAGTATCAAGTAGTTAGTATCAAAAAATTATACAATCTGCATTGTTTTTGGCGATAGAAAATGAAGTTTAAAATCAGAAAATGTAATTGCGATTTTATTCTCTCACTAAGAGGGATTAAGATTCTATTTGTAGTTTTCTTACTCCTGTTTTCAGCTACCCTTTTTGCACAACAACCTGTAGAAACTGATTTGCAGGAAGTGATTGAAAACGTTGCTAGAGGCGAAGATTCAGAGGAATTTCAATATGATGGCTCTATTGATGATTTGGAGAATTTGCGCAAGCGACCTGTGAATTTAAACAATGCAACACGCAATGATTTAAGTGAAATTATTATGCTCAATACCTTGCAAATTCAAGCACTGCTTCAGTATCGCGAAAGGCACGGTAACTTTATTTCGGTTTATGAATTACAGGCAGTGCCATATTGGGATGTGGCTTTAATTAAAGCTGTGTTGCCATTTGTAAAAGTAAATACAGACATCACTGATGCTTACACACCAATCAAAAAATTGTTTACAAATGGTATATATCAATTTATTACCCGCTATCAGCAAGTAATTGAAAAAACTGCTGGTTATAGATTACCAAGCGATACAACTAAGCAATATTATCAAGGCAGCCCTTTTCGATTGTTTGCACGCTTTCGCTATTCTTATGGAACTAAAATGAGCTATGGATTAACTGTTGACAAAGATGCTGGTGAACAGTTTTTCAAGGGTAGCAATAAGCGTGGGTTCGATTATTACTCTGGTCACTTTTTTATAAAAGATGTAAAGGCATTAAAAGCACTTGCTTTAGGCGATTTTGAAGTCCGCTTAGGGCAAGGTGTAATTATGTGGACGGGCTTTGGTTTTCGCAAAAGTCCTTCGGTGATGTCGGTGAAGCGCGAAGGTCAAAAGCTACGTCCATACACTTCGGTGAACGAAACAAACTTCATGCGAGGTGGTGGTTTTACTCTTGGTGGAAAGGGCTTTGAAGTCACAGCTTTTGCCTCTTACAAAATGATTGATGCCAATGTGATAACTGCTGAAGCAACGGATACAACTATTGATGAAGAGGAATTTTTTTCATCGCTTTTGGCTACAGGTTACCACCGCACACAAAACGAAATAAAGAATCGCGAGCGCATTGCGCAGTTGGTTACGGGAGGTAATTTTTCGTACAACAAGCGCAATTGGCACATTGGGGCAAATGCTGTTTACACACGCTACTTTTCAAATTACCAAAGGAATCTTGAGCCATATTCATCTTTTAATTTTTCCAGCAATCAATTGTTGAATGCAAGTGTTGATTATCATGCATCATTTAAGAATGTACATTTATTTGGCGAAAATGCTATCAGTCAAAATGGTGGTTTTGGTTTGTTGAATGGCATGTTGATTAGTTTAGATAAAAAGGTAGATTTAAACATTGTTCATCGCTATTATTCCAAAGATTTTCAAACCATTTATGGCAATTCTTTTGCTGAGGGAAGTCGTCCGCAAAACGAACATGGAATTTATGTTGGCTTGAGTGTGCGCCCGATAAAATATTTGCAGTTAGATGCTTTTGCCGATTTGTATATGCACCCGTGGTTAAAGTATTTGATTGATGCGCCATCGTGGGGAAATGAAAATTTTTTACAAGCAACAGTTAAGCCAAATAGACGGTCAGAAATTTATTTCCGCTATCGTTTTGAAACTAAGAAACGCAATTCGCCTTTAAATGATTTGCCTTTAGATTATACAGTGAATCAAACACGGCAGGGAGTGCGCTATCAGCATCGTTTTCAGGTAACTGATGAAATTACAATCGGCAATCGTGTAGAGTTGAGTTTCTACAATTTAGAAGGAGGAAAGCCCGAAACAGGTTTTGTAATTTATCAAGATATTGGTTTTAAAAAATTAGGTTTTCCGCTTTCAGCCAATGCAAGGTTTGCTGTGTTTAGAACACCATCTTATAATACCAGAATTTATGCTTACGAAAACGATGTGCTGTATTCGTTTTCCATCCCTGCATATTATGGAAATGGCATTCGCTATTATTTGACATTGCGTTACAGTGCCACGCGCTGGTTAGATTTATGGGTGCGATGGGCGCAAACATATCGCAGCGATGTTAACGTTTTTGGCAGTGGCTTAGATGCTATTGATGGCAATAAAAGGAGTGAGATTAAAGTGCAGATGAGGGTTAGTTTTTGAGATTTGTTTTACCA
>CAZKHZ010000150.1:0-9232 GCA_964552715.1 uncultured Chitinophagaceae bacterium
AAATTGTGGCTGTAATGCCTCCTGTCACCGAAATAAGAATCGGTAACGAACAACAGCTAAATATTGATGTAAGCCCAATCAGTAATACATACACCTACGAGTGGCGTCCGAGAAAAGGATTGAGTTGCTACGATTGTTTCGACCCTATTGCCTCACCTATAAAGAGCATAGAATACACCTTCATAGTGCGCGACCCAAAAGGCTGTGCCGATACCCTCTTGATTCCATTTGTTGTTGATCAAAGCAAAGTATTGTACCTGCCAAACTTCTTCTCGCCAAATGGTGACGGAGCCAACGAATTTTGGTGCATGTTCAGCGATGCAATTGAATCTATAGATTTAAAAATCTTCAACCGCATTGGCGAAAAAGTGTTTGCAACTACCGACATCAAACAATGTTGGGATGGCTACTACAAAGGCGTCATCAGCGATCCAGGAATGTATGTGTATCTAGTAAAAATCTCGTACATAGACGAAACCTTTACCCAGCGCGAAGGCAGCATCATGTTGTATAGATAATATCGTTTTATAGAAAGACTTTTTTTTTAAAACCTCCGAAGCATCTGCTGTTTAGGAGGTTTTTTTTGTTTCTAATGTCAGCAGCGACTGCAAGGGCGAGATGTATGCTGTGAAGGATTTTTGGAGGGAGAAAACAATATCTCTAGTCCGTCAAAATGTTAGCTTTAGTTTTTGTCGGTCTGCTCCGATGTTTTCACCTATTAAGTTTGAAATGTCCACAACCGCACCATGCTGAATAAATACCTCATAAAATCTCAGAGGGTTGTTGCCCCAATATATCATTGCACAAGCCATTGGTGCACCTTTGCCGATGTCTTGTCCGTTTTCTAAAAAGCGTAGTCGTGTGTCGTATAAAAAGCAAATTGATTTAGCTTTTGTAAAAACATATTTTTTCCAATGTGCTGTGTTTGCAGCAATGGGAACAAGTGCCAACACTTCAGAATTATATTCATCGTTAGCGTAAGCACATCTTGCTAACCAACTCTTTATTGTAGTTCCTCTGTCCTTGTCAATGCCGTAAGGTGGATTTACATAGATGGTAGGAAAGTTCCAACTCTCTATCAGTCCGTCTTTTGGTAGCCGATATTCCGTTTGAGCATTAACAACAGAATACTCATTTGAACATGGGTCTAAGTCTATGTGCCCGCCAAATACTTCTTTTACTGCCTTCACATATTTGTGTGGCGTTCCCCAACTTTGACTTAAAGTATTTATCGTTCTTCCTGCACTCATTATAGTATTATTTTCCAAGTTTTATTTTTCAACTCGTCCAACTCTGCCTGCAAAATAGTCAATGACTTTTTGCTAGGAGAAATTACATTGAACCACTTCTCAACAGATTTAATGTTGTCTTTGAAATACTTCAATAGAATTCTGTCAGCCTCAATATTCATTTGAACTTTTGTGAACTGATTTTTCTTTTTCCCTTCGGTATAGCTTGACAAGAATGTATCTCTAAGAAATTGAAATTCGGGTGTTGGTTTTAATAGAAGTTTGTCAATGAAATCGGATAAACCTTGGTCGGTTAAGAATAAAAGCCAATCGTAAGATTGTGCCAAAACCATTAATTCCTTTTGAAACGATTCTTCACTAAAACTCAATTCACCAGTCAAACTTTTTTTAATCCAGTTGCCGTGATTGCTAACAACTCCAACTGTCAAAATAAATTTTCTCAATAACTCTTTGTCAGTAGAATAGATTACTTCTTCCATTAAGTCCACATACGGTTTGATAATATAAGAGCCGTCACTTTTATAAATGATGCCTTGCATTTGACCTGATTCTGAACGAATTTTTTGAAGTGAAGAAGCCATCCTTGCAACATAAGCACCTTGCTTCGCTTTCTCAATCGTCTGCGGTCCTTTGGTCATGCCTTCTTCAACTCCAACACGTTTGCACTCAAACATTGCATAAGGTTTTCTACTCTGCTCGTAAATGTGAAGTTCTAAATTGTAACCAATGTCGGACTTGATGCTGCATAAAAGAAAAGATGATTGCGATGTAGCAATTGTACAAGCATTACGAAGAATACCATTGCTTAGAAGAATATTTGACTTACGCTCAAAACCAACTAAGTCAAAACCTGTTGCTTCAAGTGCTTTCAAAATTATTTTTGAAGTAATTGATTTTTCTGATTTATGAATAGTAAGAAATGAACTGCGAACTATTGGATGAAGTGAATATTCAACATTATGAGTTATGCTTGGATTGCCGTATTCAGAAAGTCCTCGTTCAATGGAAATTTGATTGTTAAGTCCCCAAGTTTTGAGAAGGTAATAAGTTACAATTTCAACTAAAGTCCCCAAAGCTCTACCAGATGCCTTTTTAGGGTCTTTAGTGTGTTTGAATACTTCGTCTGCTAATACTTTTTGAAGTTTATCTACTGATTCGTATGCCATATTTTCTTTGTTCAAAGATAAGTTTTTTGTCGGATCGTTTTTTGTCTTTTCGGCTTAAGGTAGAACAGTAATTCTCCCACTTTTTTTACTCCCACTTCTCTCTCTCCCAAAAATCCTTCACCCCACCCCATTCGTCTAGGCGCACGATGCGGCAACAAAAGCATTAGCCAACAATCCAAATGGGATTACATATTTATAGATACATTATGCTAAAGTGATGCGACATTGATGGGGTTGTATCTTTTAGGTGTTTACAGCTTGCAATAAACATATTACCCTGAGGTGTGGCTGCTTTTGTTTCTAATATGTCAGCAGCGACTGCAAGGGCGAGATGTGTGCTGTGAAGGATTTTTGGAGGGAGAAAACAATGCAGGGAATAAAACCCGACTAATAATCCATTTCGCAATTCACCCTATTTGTCTCCTCGCAGAGAGATTAAAATAGAAAACAAAAAAATTTAAGAAAGAAAGTGCACTAATAAAATAAATACACCATGCCGCAAATTAGCAACACGGCAATCAAGTTTAGCACTATCCCTGCGCGCATCATTTGCGCCACAGTTATTTTACCCGTGCCATAAACAATGGCATTGGGTGGTGTACCCACTGGCAACATAAACGCATGGCTGGAAGCAATAGCAACACTCACGGCAAAACTCATTGGGTTGGCATCAATGCTTTGCGCAATACCAATCACCACTGGAATAAATATGGTAGCCAAAGCAACGTTGCTCATCAACTCCGTCATCATCAACATAATAAACGTCAGAATAATCAACAACAAAAATGGCGCAACGTGAATATGATTCATCACCCAATCACCAATCAAATTCATCAAACCAACTTTCTGCATTCCATTTGCAAGGCAAAGCCCACCACCAAATAGCAACAATATACTCCACGGCAATTGTTGCGCATCATTCCACTCAATCACAAACTCTTTTGCTTTAATATTTATTGGAAAAACAAACATCAACACAGCTCCAAATAGTGCCACAATAGTATCGTCAAAAACCTTTGTGCCAATCATCAAATTCAATGGATGACCAAACACCCACAGCATTGCCACCAAACCAAAAATTACGGCAACAGTTTTTTCCCGCTTGCTCCAATTGCCCAAATCTCGCAATTGCAAATTGATTACCGAGCCAAGCGATTCCACCTTACCGATATGATTGGGATACATCCATTTTACCAATATAAAATAACAGCAACCAAGCATTATCAGCATCAGCGGCACACCCATCAGCATAAAACTGCCGAAAGAAATTTTTATCCCCAGCATATCCTCTGCAATCCCTGCCAGCACAACGTTGGGCGGAGTGCCAATCAAGGTTGCAGCCCCACCAATGTTTGCAGCATACGCCACACTCAGCATAATGCAGGTATCAAAATTTGCCAGCGAAACTTTTTCGTTTGCTATTACCACCTGCTCTTTCATAATCGCAGCCACCGAAGCCGCAATCGGCAACATCATCAGCGCAGTTGCCGTGTTGCTCACCCACATACTTATGAAAGCCGTTGCCAACAGAAAGCCAAAAATGATGCTGTTGGCAGAAGTACCCGTCAGCTTTAAAATATTCAAAGCAATACGCTTGTGCAATCCCGATTTTTCTAAACCAATCGCAATTACAAAGCCACCCATAAAAAGATAAATAGTAGGATTGGCATAATTGGAACACGCCTCTTTGATGTTCAACACGCCACCTACAGGCAAAACAATTAGTGGCAAAAGCGCAGTAGCAGCCATAGGCACCACATCGCTTATCCACCACACTATCATCCATGCCGCCATACCTATCACGGTGAATAATGCAATTTCATGGTTTGCAAAGCCCAAAGCCAAAAGCCCAGCAAACAACAAAGGACCAGCCGCCAACATCAAAAAATTAGATTTTAGTTTCATCCAGTCATAGTTTGTGCTGATAAAAATGAAAAGTTTCTGTTCACTTCAAATCATTCGTGTGCTAATTCGTAAATAAAAAAAGGCTACCCGAAACTGGATAGCCTTTCTGAAAAAATTATTGATGGTGCTTATTTAGCAACAGCAAATTTTGTTTTGCCAACAATAGCACCTTGTTCGTTCATCAAGTTGATGAAGTAAGTACCATTGCTTAATGAAGTAATATCCAAAGCAATATTTCTGCTGAAGTTGTTAGCCGTTGCTACAACTCTGCCTGCTAAATCAAATACATTAACTGTAGCATTTTCTAAGGCAGCAGCAATATTCAAAGTGCTTGCAGTTGGATTCGGGAAAGCTTTAACACTCACCAAATTCACATCTTTAATGCCAGAAACATCTTTTACATTGATAATCAAAAGACCTTGATTGGTTTTGCCTGTTGAAGAAACCAATTGGTAAAACACAGTGTCCAAACCAACATAATTGTTATCAGGTGTGTAAGTGATGTTGCTACCAGATTTAGCAGCAGTTCCATGTGCAGTTGTTGTGCTGATAGTTCCTATTGAAAGTGTTGCGGCTCCATTACAATCCAAGTCATTCGCCAAAACATTCACAGTCAATGCAATATTTTTAAGCGTTGAAGTATCATCCTCATTTGCAATAGGATTAAGCACATAGTTGCCCGGTGCTAAGCTGTAATCTACATCATCAACCAACAACACACTACCTGGTAGTAAAGTTCCTGCCAATAAAGCATCAGTATTTTGCAATTCAAATAAATTACTTGACGACAAGGCAAAAGTGATGCTATCAGGCATATCGCAAGATGAGTATATAAAAGGAATCGCAAAACGCTTGTAGCCTGATGTTGCGCTTTTTATAAAGCCAGCAGCAGTAGCAACAGGATTTGTACCTTTTCTTAATACAGCTAATAACAAAGCTGAATCACCCACAACAGGAGTATAGTTTGCCCAAACAGTAAAACTATCTACGCGACCTGTAATTGCAATTCCGCTTCCAGGAAGGCTAGTGGGAGTAAATCCACCACCACCTGTCAAGTTAGTAATGTCAATAGCAAATTCACCACTAATAACAAACCCAGGAATTGTAGCAGGAAGAGCCAAAACAGGAATTGTAATTGTTTTAGTTTCAATTCTTGCTGCATAAGTTCCGGTGTGGGCAGTGGTTGACTTTGTAACCATAGTAACTCCACCTGCAACATTAGGCGTAAAAGTATCGGCACCAGTAATGTAGTTTACTGAAGTCCAGTTAATTGGATCCTCAAAATTAAAAGTGTCAGGTAAAAATCCAGGAAGAAGTGCAGATAAATCTAATTTAGATGTATCGGTTTTCCAGTTTTCAAAACCAGCACTTGGTACCTGAGCAATTGCCGCACTCAACAAAGTAAAAGAGAATGCAGTTAGTAAAAGTTTTTTCATGATTTGTAATTTCGTTTTTCTGTTTTGTAAAAAAATCAATTCCGCGAATATAGAAACATTGAAAAGAATGCGTGTTATTTTGTTTTTTAAAAGAATACTTAGTTAAATAGGAAATAAATATTAACCAATACTATATGAGAGATTACTTCGCCCCGGGGCGCATTAATTTAATAGGCGAGCACATTGATTACAATGGCGGAAAAGTTTTACCCGCTGCAATTTCTATGGGAATCACCGCATCTGTAACCCAAAGAAATGATGGGTTTGTATTCCTATCATCCGATTCACATGTCAAAACTTTACAGCAAAAACTGATTGGTGAAATGCTTTACAACAAGGAAAATGACTGGCTCAATTATCCTTTGGGGGTAATGAATTACTTAAAGGAAAAAGACTTTCAATTGCCACAGCTTAATATCCATTATAAAAGCACCTTGCCCGAAGGCAGCGGGCTTTCCTCCTCCGCAGCTATGGAAGTATTAACCATGTATTTGCTGTTGGAAGAAATGAAAGCAAATATTTCGCGCCCCGAAATTGCCTTGTGGTGCAAACAAGTGGAGAATAAATTCATTGGTGTTCAATGCGGCATTATGGATCAATTTATAATTGCCAATGCAAAACAAAACCACGCCATGCTTTTAGATTGCAGCACATTGGAGCATGAATTTATACCCATAGATTTTGGCGAATATGATTTGGTTGTTTTGAATACTAAAAAGCCCCGCAATCTTATTCATTCAAAATACAACGAGCGAAAAGCTGAATGCGAAGCAGCATTAAATGGTATCAACAAGAAGCGTAATGCTGATTCTATACAACATTTGTGCGCGGCAAACATTCAGCAACTTGAATTTATTAAAGATGAGGTGCTGAAAAAGCGAGCGCACCATGTCATCACCGAAAATGAAAGAGTGGACAAGGCTGTTGCAGCATTGAAAAGCAAAAACATGATTGCCTTTGGAAAATTACTGACCGAATCGCATCAATCATTAAAGCATGATTATGAAGTAAGTGGTTTTGAATTAGATACTTTAGTTGATGCAGCTATTCAAACTAAGGGTTGTGTTGGCGCACGCATGACAGGCGCGGGTTTTGGGGGATGCGCCATTGCATTGGTAGAAAAAACAAAAGCGGAATTTTTTGAAGAGAAAGTATTGAAACAATACAAGGCGAAAACAGAAATTGAAGGCGAAATGCATCCATGCTATGTTTCAGAAGGCGTATCATTGCTACCGGAATAATTCAATAAATAAAAATGCTCGGACTAAAACTGCCCACCGACCCACGTTGGGTAAATCTTGCTTCAATGAATATTGAAGAAATTCTTACTGACCATGCTTTTTGCGAGCAAAAAGCGGCTTCTACTGGCATTTCGTTGATACAAACTTATGCGGAGTATGAAGAATTAGTGGATGCACTTGTGCCAATTGTAACGGAGGAGTGGGGACATTTTAAAATGGTATTAGACCATTTGAAAAAGCGAGGCTTAAAGTTAGGTAGGCAACGCAAAGATGTATATGTAAATGAACTGAATAAGTTTGTGCGTAAAGGCGATTCGCGCAGAGAAAGCCTAATTGAAAAACTACTTTTTTCTGCATTGATAGAAGCGCGAAGCTGCGAGCGATTTCGCCTGCTTAGCAAAGAAATTCCGGATGCAGATTTAAGCAACTTCTACAAAAACCTGATGATAAGTGAAGCTGGACATTATCGTTTTTTTCTGGATATGGCATGTTCGCTTGGCGACAAAGAAAAAGTGCTTTTAAGATGGGATGAATGGCTCAATTATGAAGCCGATGTATTGAAAAATATTGCCGTGCGTGGCGATAGAATACACTAATCTTTTAAAAAAAAGAATCATTTCTCTTTTACTAATCTGTTTGCATTGTACAGTGTTACAAAACTCTTGCTCTCTGTAAACTTATCAGTTTTTTCAGCTACCGTTTTTGTATAAATCCAAGTTGCCTTTGCGCGCGTTTCATTTAAGTCGAGCAATATAAAACCGTGCTTAATTAAATCTTGATAGCGAAGATGTGGGTTGGTAGATTTTCGTTTAATAATGCTTGCTGCCAGTGGCGCGAATGCTTTTGGAACTCGCGCCTCAAAGCCTACAGATGTTACACTTGGCGTTACAAATTCTGCACCAATCACCCCCATGCCTGTTCTAGCATTGTACCGCGTTTTGTCTTTAGGATTTTGTACTAAATCAAAACCCCACGAAAGATGAATGTCACCCGTTATAACAATAATGTTCTTGGTGTTGTTTTTATAAAACGAATCCATTAATTCTTTTCGCTCAATCGGATACCCATCCCATGCGTCCGTATTTATTGGAGTTGATTTGGATAAATGATGTGCATCCAATTCCGAGAACACAACTTGATTTGCCATTACCTTCCATCGTGCAGCAGAGTTGATAATACCATCTCGCAGCCATGCCGTCTGTGTCTTACCTAATATGGTTCTGGTTTCACATTTAAGCATAGTATCAAAGGGACTTACTTGCTTGCACCTTTCCTCGGTGCGGGTATCCAGCATGAAAATATCTGCAAGATTTCCATAGCTGATTTTGCGAGTAATTTTGTAATCTACATTACTGGTAATGGGCAGCCACTCAAAGTATGCTTGCTTTGCATTTGAGATACGTTCTGCCCATTCTCCCTTCTCCTTTTTGTGGTTTTTTGAACCATCTTTGTATGCATCATTTGCAAATTCATGGTCATCCCATTCGGTGATGAAAGGATGAAGCCGGTGTACCTCTTGCAAGTCTTCATCTAAACGATATTGTGCAAAGCGTGTACGATAATCTTGAAGACTTAAAATTTCGCGTGGAGGGATGTGTGACCTAACATTAAACTTCCCTTTTTTGGTTCTGATTCCACTTTCATAAATGTAATCTCCCAGATGAATTACTGCATCAATGTCATTTCTATTGGCAATTAACCTGAAGACATTATAGTATCCATTTTGATAATTGTTGCAACTCACTACTGCAAATTTTATGCTTTCTGCATTTACGGGTGCAGTTTTAGTCCTTCCAATGGGTGAGTAAAAACCATCACTTTCAAAGCGATAAAAATAGGTTGTGCTAGGCTTCAAATTTTCCACTAGAATCTTCACTGTATAAGCCGAAGATAACATAGCCTCACCTTCGCCTTGCGCAACAATATTTTGGATAGAAGTATCGGATGCTACTTGCCATTTAACCTTCACAGGTTGTTGGTTTTCCACCCATACTTTTGTCCAAATAATCACATTAGTTTGATGTGGATCTCCCGAGGCTACACCAAAATAAAAAGGCTTTAAATTAGGATTTAAAAGGGAATCAATTGCACTGTCAAAAAGAGATTGAGAGAAACTAACTGAAACGAAAAAGCTAAAGAATATAACGGAGAAAAATTTCACGCTGCTAGAAAATGTTTAAGGTTGTAATGATAAGTATCAATTGTGCAGCAAAAAGAAGTTGTATGAATTTTTA
>CAZKHZ010000151.1:0-9051 GCA_964552715.1 uncultured Chitinophagaceae bacterium
TCTTCTGACACGTGTCAGCGCATCATATTGTCTTGTCATTTTAATAAATAGTTGTATCTTTTTAATAAATAGTTATGTCTTTTTTATAAATAATAAAGACATATATTTAAATATGAGAGCATTATTTATAGATTGCTTTGTCATAAAATTAAATTGTCTTGTAGTTTTATTAAAAATGAAAGGCATCGTTTTAAATATGAATAAAATACTCATAGATTTTCTTGTCAATATTATAAATAGGATTGTTTGGAGAAGATTTGGCAGAAGGGTTCGACAAGTTCAGGCAATCAAATCCTTATACCAACAATTTTAAAAAGCTGCTTGTTTCCCGAATACTGGCAAGCACACGCACAAAAAAAGCGGAAGCCTCTTTCGAGCACTTCCGCTTTTTGGCAATTACTAAATTGCCTGTATAATTAAGATTAATAGTTATTTACATAAAAATAGCCATCTGTAATGCGCACTGTATCGGCAATGGCATATTGATTGACAGCAACAAACGAAAAAGTGCCTTCGGTGTGCCTGCTTGCAGGGTTGCCTTCCTTGTGGCTGGTAATTTTCCACTCACCCGATTGTGGTATGTAATAAATAGAACTATTGGCAGCCAAATACGAAGTGCCCTCGGCAGCCGAATCAATGGCAACAGTTTGATTAATTTTATTCAAGTCTAAAAGAATTTCACACGCATTGCCTCCATTAGGACCCACAATAGTGCGTATGGTCATCTTCTTAGAATTTCCACTAATATAATTTCCCCAAACCTGATCTTCACCAAGATTATATTCCGTGCCATTCACTTTAAAACGGGCTTCATGCTTCTTCGTAAATTCCTTAGAGCAAGAGGTAGCAACTATACATGCTGCAGCTGCAAAAAATAAGATTTTCTTCATTTGAAATAGGATTGTTTTATATCCGAAACCAATGATAAACACTTTGATAAAACTTCAATGCGTTTGGTAAGAAGTTGGGCAATTTTGCCAGCGTTTTGAAACAAGAAAGCACCAAGGTTTGAGCATAAAACAGCCCCATAAAAAAACCCCGCCTTGCGGCAGGGTTTCAAAAAATCGTTTATTAAAAATTGCTTAATCTTTTTTGCGGTTAGCTCTCACAAGCACCTCGTCAATCATACCATAGTCTTTAGCTTCGGACGCGCGCATCCAATAATCGCGGTCGCTATCAGCCTGCACCCGCTCTATAGATTGCCCACTGTGGTTGCTGATAATTTCATACAACTCATCTTTTATCTTTCTAATTTCCTTCACCGAAATATCAATGTCGCTGGCTTTACCACCAATGCCACCCAGGGGCTGGTGAATCATCACGCGCGCATGTGTCAAAGCTGTGCGCTTTCCCTTTTCGCCTGCACACAACAATACTGCCGCCATAGAAGCCGCCACGCCTGTGCAAATAGTAGCCACATCCATGTTTACATACTGCATGGTATCATAAATTCCCAAGCCGCTGTAAACCTCACCACCTGGCGAGTTGATGTAAATCTGCACATCGCTGCGGGCATCGCTGCTTTCCAAAAAAAGCAATTGCGCCTGAATAATACTTGCGATATAATCATCTACGGCAGTGCCTAAAAAAATAATTCTATCCATCATCAATCGGCTGAAAACATCCACCTCTCTAAAAGGCATCGGTCGCTCTTCAATCACCGTTCGGGTAAGGTTGCGCACTGGGTGCAGCGATTCAATTTTATTGATGTATGATTCCACACCAATGCGGTTCATACCATGGTGTTTCACTGCGTAGTTGGTGAAATCTTTTGCTTCTTTAATATTCATAGAGCTCTTTTTGTTTTACTTTAAAATAAGCGTTAGCGCGTCAATGTTGCACAAGACGAGCGAGAATTACAAATATTGAATGCCGTACATTTCAACATTTGTAAAAGTTGTATGAAAGAGTAGAAAACCAAGTTACTTTTTTGTGCAAGTGTAACCCGCCAACTGGTATTCCTTAATGGTCTTTTCAAACATTTCTTTTTCACCATAAAAGTTCTTCTTGCACAATTCCCTTACATCAGGATTATCGGTAGTGCCCAAATCACATTCGTAACAATTGCTGCAACTAGAAATGGTAAAAGCAGCGGAAATTAAAGCTAAAGCGAAGTATTTCATTATTTGTTTCTGAATTTTAAAAAATGCCACAATCAAATTGACCAATTGGACATTTCACAGAGCGAAACTAACAAAACTATAAATAAGACAATCGGAAAATACATAGCTTCGCGCCATGCGGCTGAATGCATTGCTTTTATTGATATTTATTGGGTTTGGCGTTCGCGCTCAGGTGGTTACTACCGCATCGGGTAGTTTTGCAACTACCAATTCTCTTAATGGTATGATAACTGTGGTTGCAAGTTCACCCAAGTATCAACCTGCCGAAATTCAATTTGTGGTTAGAACTGGCTCTGTTTACGAGCGCGCTTATCAATCGGGTATCTCCACCCTAGTTGGCGAAATTGTAAGCGACCGAGTAAACAAAGCACTGGCAACAGGCAGGTATCCAAACTTTAGGTTTTCATACATTCAGTCTTACGAAAATTCAACCTTCAAATTCAAAGCCCCCAATGGCGAACTTTCTTCGCTGCTGAACTTTATTGCCAAAGAATTTACAGGCATCAAAATTGTGCGTGAAGACCTGCAAAAGTTTATTCCTGTTGTGAACGAAAAGCGCGCATTCGATTCAATTGATAGTAAAAATCAATTCCGCTTTGTTGTGCATCATCGCCTCTTCAAAAGAGATTATGACAAAATGCTGCTGTATGGCGAAGCGGCTGATTTGGCAAAGCTTTCAACCCTAGAGGTGGATTCATTTTATAGAATGAATTATGTACCCAATAATGCAACCATAACTGTTTTTTCTGCGCTAAGCATCAACCAGCAAATCCAAATGGTAGAGCAGGCGTTAATCGGTTGGCGCAAAACAGATTTTAATCCCGATGAACTAAATAAAATCCGAACCTTTAAGCCAATGATTTATTCCACACAGGATGTGGTTGTAAATGAAAATGAATCTGGCAAATTAACCTACGCCTCGCTTGCTTCGGGCACCAGAAGTTACCTGCGCGGCACCTACTTTAACTACTTGCTAAGCGCAATGCTGAACGACACCACACAGGGTTTTTACAAAGCAATGCACGAAGAAGAATTAAATCCTAAAAAAGTTTCTGCACAGTTTGATGCAGGAAGTTTTTATGGCATTTTTAGAATAATAGTTCAACCTCAAGAGGAGGAATTTGCAGCAACACACAGGCGTACAATACAGGTTTTTGCTAAGCTGCATGAATACATCAATGACGAATCTGTAGCTAAAGCAAAACTCAAATTTGGAGAAGAATACAAAGCCCTTTTCGAAACACCAGACTTCATCCCCATGAGTGTAAAATTCTATTTCACAAACAGCGATAGATATTTTGAAACATTAAATGATAGCGTTCAACACCTTAATATAAAAGAGTTTTTAAAGTTCGTTTACACAACTTACAGCATTGGCGCTTTTGCCAATATCCTTGAAACCGATAGCGCACACATTGAAAGCGAAAAAGTTGCTGAGTGGTTTGAAAATGTGGATGAAGATATTTCTAACGAGTCGTTTACTTACCGCAAAAACATTGCTGATTTAGAGGGTGAGGAAAATGCCAGATTGCTCCGTAAATTAGTGCAGTGGCTAAAAGCAAACCCCGATATTCAATGTCAAATAAATGGCAGTTCCGATAAAAAAGAATTCAATAAATTTTCTAATGCTGATGTGTTTGAATTTATTGACACCCTTACCACTTTTAAAAAATACAAACCCGATAAATACAAAAAGAATACTATCCGCCTAGAGCTTTTGCGCTCATACAAAGTATTAAAACTACTTGTGGAAAATGAAATTGAGTTAAGCAGATTATCGGGAACTGCAATGATTTATTCCTCAAAAACTGATGAGCAATACATAAATAATAGACGGTGTACTTTAACCCTAAACAGGTTAAGGAAACGACTTCCGCTTAGAGACATAAATATATTTGGCAAATAATGTGGGCGATGAAGCTTTATCAATATGGCATGGCAAATTGAAAACTTTAAATTTGATAGAATTCTCATAAAAGATCATGCTTCGATGCGCATGATTTATAGAAATATATCTAAAGCAAATCTTTATGAGTTGATAGAAAGTGGCGAAGTAATCGAAGATTATCCTGATGATTTTCCATACCCGAGTAAACTTGTATTTAAGGTTGTGGGTAAGCGACCTCTTCACTTGGTTCTGGCTTATGATGATTTGGCTAATTGTGGAATTGTGGTAACTATTTATGAAGTAGATTCACAGCATTTTGAAGATGATTTTAAAACACGTAAATAAGAGTTTATGAAATGTGTAACCTGCAAACATGGCAACACGCAACCCGGCACCACGGTTGTAACCATTGCGCAAGATGGTATTACAGTTGTAATTAAGGATGTGCCTGCACAAGTTTGCGATTTGTGTGGTGCCTATTATCTTGATGCGAATACGGTTGAAGAAATAAGAATTCTGGTAAATAGCGAAAAGGAGGTAGGCAATGAAATTTCAATTGTAAGTTTAAAAAGAGCTGCATAATAAATAGAAATACAAAAAATCATGATAACAAAAACACCATCAGAATCAAAAATCATTATGACCGAAATCGTTCTGCCGAACGATACCAATGCGCTACACAATCTTCGCGGAGGAAAAATTCTTCATTGGATGGATATTGCTTCTGCCATAGCAGCAGGCAAACATTCCAATTCAATTGTAGTAACTGCATCGGTAGATAATGTAAGTTTTGAAAACCCGATTAAATTGGGTGATGTGGTAATCATCACCGCAAAGGTTACGCGCAACTTCAATACTTCGCTCGAAACACATATTGAAGTGTGGGCAGAAAATCTTCCTTCGCAAACACGCTATCGCTGCAACGAAGCCTACTACACTTTTGTAGCCTTAGATAGCAACGGTCGCCCACGCAAAGTGAATCAACTTTTGCCCGAAACTGACGAAGAAATAAAACAATTTGAAAGTGCCTTACGCAGACGCGAATTGCGCTTAGTATTAGCCGGCAGA
The DNA here is from genome assembly GCA_964552715.1 of uncultured Chitinophagaceae bacterium. GTDB lineage: Bacteria > Bacteroidota > Bacteroidia > Chitinophagales > LD1 > UBA7692. The sequence goes on from CAZKHZ010000151.1 coordinate 5,080, forward strand.
TTAAAACCATCTGATGCTAAAGAATTGAAAGCAATGTTTGTTGAAAGCTAAATTTACTTTTTCAGAATCAAGCCATCCACACTAAATTTTCCTGCGCCTGACAGTAAAAGTGTTACGTAACCTATCAGGTAAATAAAGGCATGTTCTCCATCGCCAAATATCTCACCGTTGTGCGCTTGAAAGGTTGCTATAACCATTGTAATAATCAAAGGCACAAGCGTAAAGCGAGTGAGAAAACCCAATCCTAAAAGTATGGAGCAAATTAACTCCGCACCTATGGCAAGCACCAACGAAAACTCTGCACCCAAACCCATAAAGTCCATAAACTTGGCTTTGTATTCTCCAAAGTGTATCAGCTTTTGATATCCATGTGGTATCATTACAGCACTTAAACCTACACGTAAAACGAGCAAAGCAATGTTTGTTAAAGTGGCATTTAGTTTAGTAGATAAAATTTGTTTGAACATGAGTTTTTGCTTAAATAAAAAAGGCAACCCAAAAATAAGGTTGCCTTTCAAAATAATATCAATAATTGTTATTGACCTAAATATGCTTTTAGCGATTTGCTACGTGTTTGTGAACGAAGTTTGGTAATCGCCTTGTCTTTAATCTGGCGAATACGTTCGCGGGTAATACCCAACTCTTCACCAATATCTTCCAACGTTTGTGGATGCTCTACTCCAATACCAAAGAAACGTTTGATTACTTCACGCTCACGGTCAGTAAGTGAAGAAAGCGTACGTTCAGTTTCTTGTTTTAAAGATTCTTTGTAATCCAAATGTGCATCTGTTTTATCAGCATTGATATTTTCCAACACGTCAATCAGTGCATTGCTTTCGCCATCGGTGAAAGGTGCATCCATAGAAACGTGGCGAGCAGAAATACCAAGTGTTGCTTCAACTTCCTCAACAGTAATTTCCAACATTTCAGCTAATTCATCAGGCGTAGGTTCGCGTTGATATTTTTGCTCTAAATCAGAAAATGCTTTGTTGATTTTGGTAAGCGAGCCTACTTTGTTCAAAGGCAAACGTACCAAACGGCTATGTTCTGCTAATGCTTGAATAATAGATTGACGAATCCACCAAACTGCATAAGAAATGAATTTGAAACCACGTGTTTCGTCAAATTTTTGAGCGGCTTTCACCAATCCCAAATTCCCTTCGTTGATTAGGTCATTTAATGACAGTGAATTGTTTTGGTATTGTTTTGCAACAGATACCACAAAACGCAGGTTTGCCCTAGTAAGTTTTTCCAATGCAATTTGATCGCCTTGGCGAATTCTTCGCGCCAATTCAACTTCTTCTTCTGGTGTAAGCAAATCTTCTTTGCCTATTTCCTGAAGATATTTTTCAATTGACTGGCTTTCGCGATTGGTAATTGATTTGGAAATCTTGAGTTGCCTCATGATTTAATTTGTTTTTAATGTGATTCGGATTTTTCCGAAAAAGGACGCGAAGGTAGCATTTTACCTCTAACGATGCAATATATGTGCTGTAACGAATAAGCGCAAGGGTTATTTTAAAAAAATATGATGTGTCTTTAACAATATTATCCCGATCTGCTTACATATTTAGTGAGAATTACAACCTGTTGGGCGTCAATTTTTCGACTGCCTTGCAAAGCTCGCATCGGTTGCCGCTTCTTTCTTTCAGTTGCTCTTCTATTGTCATGGGCGGCAATAGTAGATATAAAAAGAAAAAATAAAACTGAACCGTGATGAAATTCATGGTGAAGCTTTGTGACTGACCCCTTCCCTTTATTCTCTCTATTATTGTGCCGATGTCTGTCAAAATTCTTTTTGTTACACCTCCGTTTACGCAACTAAACACGCCTTACCCGGCTACGGCTTACCTCAAGGGTTTTCTGAACACCAAAAACATTCCCACAGCTCAAGCAGATTTAGGCATTGAGGTGATTCTGGATTTATTCAGCAAAAAAGGTTTGCAGCTTTTGTTTGAAAAGTTGGAGTCGCAGGATTTAACCTTAGAAGAAAATACTTTTCGCATTTACAGCTTGCGCGAAGACTATATTCAAACCATAGAGCCAGTGATTCGCTTTTTGCAGAACAAAAACCCAACGCTGGCGCATTCTATTTGCGACAGAACTTTTTTGCCCGAAGCTGCACGCTTTAAAGAAACCGAAGACCTCGACTGGGCTTTCGGCACTATGGGTATTCAAGATAAAGCGCGACACTTAGCCACACTATACTTAGAAGATTTAGGCGACTTGATTAAAGAAACTATTGACCCGCATTTTGGTTTCAGCCGCTATGCCGAAAGATTAGGCAGAACCGCCACCCACTTTGACGAATTGCTGAAGGAATTAAATGCTCCCAATACTTTCATCACAGATATTCTTGAAAAAATATTGGAAGAAAAAATCAATTCATTCAAGCCTGAAATGGTGGGACTTTCGGTTCCTTTTCCGGGCAATTTGTTTAGTGCGTTAAAATGTGCTCAATTCATAAAACTAAAACATCCGCACATTAAAGTTCTGCTAGGCGGGGGTTATGCAAACACCGAGTTGCGTAGTTTACACGATGCCCGCGTTTTCGATTTTATAGATTATGTGAGTTTGGATGATGGCGAAGCTGCCATAATTTCCTTGTTAGAACATCTTGAAGGCAAGCGCACACAAGAGCAACTCAAGCGTATTTTTTTGCGACAAAACAATAAGGTAATTTATTGCAATGAAGCCACCGAACCCGATGTGGCGATGAAAGATTCTGGCACGCCCGACTACAGCGATTTGCCTTTGAACGATTACATCTCGGTGATAGAAGTAGCAAACCCCATGCACCGCCTTTGGAGCGATGGCAGGTGGAATAAACTTACGCTGGCACACGGCTGCTATTGGGGCAAGTGTAGCTTTTGCGATGTGTCGTTGGATTATATTAAACGTTACGAGCCGCTCACCGCATCGCTGATTTGTGACCGAATGGAAACCATCATGGAGCAAACGGGGCAAAACGGGTTTCACTTTGTGGACGAAGCCGCACCGCCCAATCTGTTACGCGAAGTGGCTTTAGAAATCATTCGTAGAAAAATCGTGGTGGTGTGGTGGACCAATATTCGCTTTGAAAAATTGTTTACGCCCGACCTTTCGCGCCTGCTAAAAGCTAGCGGCTGCATTGCCGTTGCTGGAGGTTTGGAAGTAGCTTCAGATAGGTTGCTTGCTATGATGAAAAAGGGCGTTACGGTGGCGCAAGTGGCGCAGGTTGCCGATGGCTTCACCCGCGCTGGCATTATGGTTCACGCTTATTTAATGTATGGGTTTCCAACGCAAACAACACAAGAAACAATTGACGCCTTAGAAATGGTGCGGCAGTTGTTTGAAAACGGTGTGTTGCAATCAGGTTTCTGGCATCGCTTTGCCATGACGGCTCACAGCCCCGTGGGCATCTCGCCAAGCAAGTTTGAGGTAAAGAGAGTGGGTCCTGACTTTGGCGGCTTTGCTGATAACGATTTGTATCACGAAGACCCCATCGGTGCCGACCACGATTTATTTGCCGAAGGTTTACGCAAATCGCTTTTCAACTATATGCACGGTGTAGGTTTCGATTTTAAACTTCAGGAATGGTTCGATTTTAAAGTACCGAAAACGAGCATCACTCCTTCCTTTATTGAACATGCTTTGGATGAAGGTTTGCGCATTATTCAAAAGCAAAACATACTAGTAGTGTGGTTAGGCAAACTGCCCGAGTTCAGTTTTTTTGAAGCCACACACAAAGGCAAACAAATGGAACTGGCGCAACTGGAATTTTACGACAAAAAGAAAAGCTGGGAGATACAGGTGAAAGCTGCACATGGCAAATGGCTACAAAACATTTTCCCTCAATTGCTCATTGGTAATCATTCGCCAATTACGCTGAAGGATATACAAGCTGTTTTTGAAACAAATACAAATGAAAATTTTCAAGCCTTTATGCAAACAAAAACTTGGTTTGCGCTGCGCGAAAATGGTTTGTTGCTA
>CAZKHZ010000152.1:0-9012 GCA_964552715.1 uncultured Chitinophagaceae bacterium
CTTAGGCGAGACCGGTTGCTGTGAAGGATTTATTGGGGAGGGGAGATATTGTGGTAAAGGAAATCTTTGGATTTTAAAAATATTTTTCAGGATCTGACGTAAGAAGTAGCATTTTAGATAGCTTTTATATTCCGCAAGTGGCAATGCGGTTGATAACGTTTCTATTTTATCCAATATTAAGTTGTATATGGATGATATTAATCACATCTGCAGTTTTCACTTTTATGAGTGAAGTCATAAAAGCGGCTTTGTATAGAAAGCACCTTTGTCTTGTTAAAAAATTAAAGCAATTAACGATGAAAAAATTATTCTTTCTGCTGATAGCGACAGCCGCAGCCACAATCATTTCTTGTGGAGGCAACAAAGGCACAGAAACCACAAACACCGAAGGTCAAAATAACTATTCGGGCACAAGCGAAGCACCGCAAAGTATGGTGAAGGACGCGGAAACATACGACCCTAAACGGGGCGAGGGAAAGTTCTCTGTTGAAAACATAACTATTGGTGCGCTTGATGCAGCAATGGCAACTAAGGGAGAGGCTATTGCTGGCACAAAATGCACTTCCTGTCACAAACTAACTGATGAGCGTTTAGTCGGTCCCGGTTGGAAAGGTGTAACCGAAAGAAGAACTCCACATTGGATAATGAACTTTATAACTAATCCTGACCCGATGATAGATAAAGACCCTGCGGTTCAGGCACAGTTGGAACTTTGTTTGGTGCGCATGCCTAACCAGAATTTAGCGGATGCAGAGGCGAGAAGTATCGTAGAGTTCTTGCGCAAAAATGATGGGGTTAAGTAATCATTTTTAATATAAAATCAGCAAACCAATAAAATGAAAAAGTCAATAAATATAGTAGCCACATCAGTAGTGCTGATGTTGTTAGTTTTGGGAGCTTGCAAACCCAAAAACACAAGTAATGCAGTGAGCGGTGATGCTGCGGCAAAGGCATATGTGGCACCTGGAAAGTATGACGAGTTCTACAACTTTGTTTCGGGTGGTTTTAGTGGGCAAATGAGCGTGTATGGTTTGCCGAGCGGCAGGTTGTTTCGGGTAATTCCAGTTTTCTCAGTTGACCCAGAAAAAGGATGGGGATACAGTGAGGAAACCAAGCCTATGCTGAATACCTCGCACGGATTTGTTCCATGGGATGATTTGCACCACATTGAAATGTCACAAACTGCCGGTGAAGTTAATGGCAAATGGGCTTTTGCCAACGGTAATAACACACCACGATTGGCAAGAGTGGATTTGAAAACTTTCCGTACTGCCGAAATTTTAGAGTTGCCCAATAGTGCAGGAAATCATAGTTCACCGTACGGAACAGAAAACTCAGAATACATTGTTGCAGGTACACGCTTTAGTGTTCCAGCAGATGATTCAAACGGTGACGTGCCACTTGATTCTTATAAAGAAAATTTTAAAGGTCATATAAGTTTCGTAAGTATAGATAAAGAAACAGGTGCTATGGATATTGCATTTCAGTTGAAAACACCTGGTGTAAACTTTGATTTGGCTCGCAGCGGAAAAGGAAAATCGCACGGATGGTTTTTCTTTAGTTGCTACAATACCGAACAGGCAAATACTTTATTGGAAGTAAATGCTTCGCAAAAAGATAAAGACTTTATCATGGCAGTAAACTGGAAAAAAGCAGAAGAGTACATAAAAGCAGGCAAGGGAAAAAAGCAAAAAGTTCGTTATGCGCACAATGTGTACAACGAAGAAACGCACACTGCAACTTCAACTATTAAGACCGATGTGACGGTGCTAGATGTTGCCGAGTATAAGGATATATGCTACTTTATACCATGTCCTAAATCTCCCCACGGCTGCGATGTTGACCCAACAGGCGAATACATAGTTGGTAGTGGAAAATTGGCTGCCTTGATTCCTGTGTTCAGTTATGATAAGTTGCAAAAAGCTATTGCAGAAAAGGCATTTGACGGAGAGTATTCTGGCATTCCTGTAGTTAAGTATGAAGCAGCATTATATGGAGAAGTAAAAAAGCCGGGATTGGGACCTTTACATACAGAGTTTGATGGCAAAGGATTTGCTTATACCTCTATGTTCGTTTCATCTGAGATAGTAAAATGGAACATTAAAGATTTGGCAGTGGTTGATAGAGCGCCTACTTTTTATTCAGTAGGTCACTTGTGCATCCCAGGCGGTAATACAGCCAAACCTTTTGGTAAGTACTTAATTGCCTATAATAAAATTACCAAAGACCGTTACCTGCCTACAGGACCAGAGTTGACCCAAAGTGCTCAACTATTTGATATTAGTGGCGATAAAATGCAGATGATACTAGATTTTCCAACTATCGGAGAGCCGCATTATGCAAATGCCGCTCCTGCAGATTTAATCAGAAAAAATGGTCAGTTGAAGATATATAAGATTGAGGACAATAAACACCCTTATGTTGCAAAGGGCGAGGGCGAAGCAAAGGTAGTTCGCGAGGGTAACAAAGTGCATGTATATATGACTTCGGTTCGTTCACACTTTGCACCCGACAATATAGAGGGAGTAAAAATGGGAGATGAAGTTTACTTCCACGTTACAAACCTTGAGCAAGATTGGGATGTGCCTCATGGTTTTGGTGTCAAAGGCGCAAACAATGCAGAGTTATTAATTATGCCAGGTGAGACATCCACATTGATGTGGGTTCCAGACAAGGTTGGTATATTTCCTATGTATTGCACTGACTTTTGTAGTGCGCTGCATCAAGAAATGCAAGGATATGTTCGCGTATCTCCTGCTGGAAGTTCTGTTCCACTTACCTTCCACGTAGGAAAGAAACCTACTGCTGCCGCTAAATAATTTGTATTTAAATTTTCAAGGGGAGCAGAAACTATGTCAGTTTTTTGCTCCTTTTTTTTATGTATTTAAACAATGAATCATGAATGAGAATAAAGTATCAATAGTTTCAAGAATCGTATTGATAATTGCAGCAATCATGCTCCTAATCTCCATTTTTGTTCCTATTTGGCGGATTGAATTGGATGCCCCGCAATACCCCGAAGGTTTGGCAATGCTTATCTATTCAAATAAGCTTGGTGGTGATGTCGAAATTATCAATGGTTTAAATCATTATATCGGCATGCAGACCTTACATGCTGAAAATTTTATTGAGTTTACGGTGTTGCCCTATATCATTGGTGGTTTTTCGATATTAATGCTGCTTACTGCTATAATTGGGCGCAAGGGGCTACTTTATTTTTCATTTGCAGCTTTCGCCTTGTTTGGAGTTTTAGCAATGGTTGACTTTTGGCGATGGGAGTACAATTATGGTCATAACTTAGACCCCAAGGCAGCTATTATTGTGCCAGGCATGGCATACCAACCTCCGTTGATTGGATTTAAGCAGCTACTTAATTTTGGTGCTTATTCTATTCCTGATGTGGGTGGCTGGCTTTTTATTGCTTGTGGTGTGTTGGTACTAGCGGCAGTTCTGTTTGAGGCTGGTACTTTCAACAGATTTAGAAGTATTGGAAATAGAGCTTCAGTTGTTATGGGCTTTTCGTTGCTTTTAATTAGCTGTAGTCAAACTGGGGCAGAGGCTATCAAGCTTCATAAAGATAATTGTGATTTTTGCAAAATGACCATTGCTGATGGACGCTTTGCTGCTGAATTAATTACAGATAAGGGGAGGGTGTACAAGTTTGATGATGTGAGTTGTATGCTGCGTTATGCCAATCAAAACAAGAAACACAACTATCGCCAAAAATATGTGAATGACTATTGTGCAGACAATGTTTTAATTGATGCTGCAACTGCATTTTTTATTTACTCTGATAAAGTTCGTAGCCCGATGCGTGGTGATATTGCTGGGTTTTCAAGCAAGGAAAGTGCTGATAAATATTCTAAAGAATGGAGTGCTGAAATATTGAATTTGGAAAAGTTAAGAGCTGCGATACAATGAAAGTAAAGTTGTTTATAATATGTTTTTGTCTGCTTGGATGTATTGCCAACGCAGCAACAATTTATGTAGGGGAGCAACGCGCATTTAAAACCATTATTCCTGCCCTAGCCTCTGTCGCAAATGGCGATACGGTTATTGTTGAAAAGGGTTTTTACAAGGAGGGAAATATTATCATTGATAAGTCAATTTACTTTTTAGGTAAAGATTTGCCGGTGATTGATGGCGACAGGAAGTTTGAAGTAATCTCTGTAAAAGCAAGTAATGTTACAGTAAAGGGATTCAGAATTCAGCATTCTGGTTATGCTACTTTAGATGACCCAGGTGGTATAAAAGTGTATGATAGTGAACGAGTAAACATCATAGACAACTTTGTACATGACAACTTCTTTGGGATATACATACAGTACAGCAAAAGCTGTTTAATTAAGAACAACAGAATTATTGCCTTCGAAAGGGAAGAACAGAAAATTGGCAACGGTATTCACTGCTGGAAAAGCGATAGCCTGCAAATCATAGGTAATTTTGTTACGGGTAACCGCGATGGTATCTATTTTGAGTTTGTTACCAATTCTGTTATCTGGCGTAATATTTCTGTAAACAATATTCGATATGGTCTCCATTTTATGTTTTCAAATAATGATGCGTATTTCTCCAATGTATTTGAAGGTAATGGCGCAGGTGTTGCGGTGATGTACTCTAAAAATGTGGTGATGATGAATAACGCATTTAAAGAAAACTGGGGCGATGCCGCTTACGGTATTTTGCTAAAGGATATTTCTGATGCGTACATTTTTAATAATCTTTTCATCAACAATACTTCAGCAGTTTTTATGGATGGTGCTAATAGAATTAAAATAGAAAAGAATGAATTTAGGGCGAATGGATGGGGCTTAAAAATTCAGGCAAGTTGTATGGATAATGAAATTGCTAATAACAATTTTGTTGGCAACACTTTTGATGTGAGCACAAATAGCACTTTAGTACAAAATACTTTTGTTGCAAATTATTGGGACAAATATGAAGGCTACGATTTGAATAAAGACGGCATTGGTGATGTGCCTTATCGTCCACTGAGTTTATTTTCTGTAATTGTGGAAGGCATCCCACCTGCTATGTTGCTGTTTCGAAGTTTTATGGTATCGCTCCTAGATAAATCCGAAAAAATATTACCGAGTCTAACTCCTGAAAATTTTATTGATAATACCCCCATGATGCGCGCATTAGAGTTATGATAGAAATTAAAAACATATCCAAGCGATTCGGAAAACTTCCGGTGCTGCACAAGGTAAATCTTGAGTGCAAAAAGGGGGAGTGCATTGCATTGATTGGACCAAATGGTTGCGGCAAAACCACCCTAATCAAAAGTATTTTAGGTATGGTACTGCCTGACGAAGGCGAGATATTGTTTAATGGGAGAGGTATAAAAGATGACTTTGCCTATCGTAGTCAGATTGGCTACATGCCGCAGATTGGACGCTACCCTGAAAACATGAGTATACGGCAGGTAGTTGAAATGATAAAGAATATCAGGCAACATAAAACTGGTTACGATGAAATATTGCTAAATCAATTTTTGTTGCCACAAATACACGATAAGCGCATGAGTACTTTGAGTGGGGGAACGCGCCAAAAAGTGAGTGCTTCACTTGCATTTTTGTTTAATCCTGATGTGTTGATTTTAGATGAGCCTACTGCCGGATTAGACCCTTTGGCTGCTGAATTATTAAAGGATAAAATACTGTCAGAAATGGGAAATGGAAAGCTAGTGCTTATTACTTCGCATCAACTTAGCGAGTTGGACGAGTTGATAACGCAAGTTATTTTTATGCAGGATGGAAATGTGATTTTTCACAAGCCGATTGAAGCACTTAGAATTGAAACAGGGGAGGACAAAATATCTAAGGCTATTGCAAACATCTTAAAGAAACAAGCTGCATGAATAGAATAATCCAATTTATTATTCTCGATATTTTGAAGAACCAAATAGTGCTGGCATACACTGTTTTATTGGCTGCTTTTGCTTGGAGTGCTTTCGGTCTTGAGGATAATAATGCGAAGGGAACGTTGACGCTACTCAATATTATTTTGCTCATCGTGCCTTTAGTAGCTATTCTTTTTTCAACTATATATATATATAATAGTTCTGAATTTATTGAGTTGCTCACCAGCCAACCCATTCAGCGAAAGAAAATATGGTGGAGTCTCTTTGCCAGTTTGGCTATCAGTTTTGTTATTGCTTTTTTGATTGGTGCTGGCATACCGCTTTTCGTTTTTGCTGATATAACTATTGCAATTATGATGACTGTAATTGGCTGCATTATTTCTCTGGTTTTTGTTGCTATTGCATTTTTAAGTTCTATTCTAAGCAGAGATAAAGCAAAAGGCATTGGAGTGTCAATTCTACTATGGCTTTACTTCGCATTAATGTTTGATGGTTTGGTGTTGTTTCTCCTGTTTCAACTTTCAGAATATCCCATCGAAAGAATGATGGTGGGTATTACTGCGGCTAGCCCCATTGACCTTGCACGCATCCTTATTCTCTTACACTTAGATGTATCTGCCATGATGGGCTACACTGGGGCAATATTCAAAGATTTTTTCGGCACTACTTATGGCTTAATTATCGCTTTTGGGTTACTTGCCATGTGGACTGCTGTCCCTTTTCTTATTTCATTGAGAGTATTTAAACAGAAGGATTTATGATTATTAAAGAACTGCTTCAACAATTGGAAACGAGTGTTCACCCTGTAGCAAAGCCTTTGCAAAAAGGCGATTACTTTAAAGTGATAGCTATTGGGTTCAAGAAAGGTATGGTTTTGAAAGAACATAAAACCGCTCTACCTGCAAAACTTACAGTGTTGTATGGAAGTGTGATTTACAAAGAAGGCTCAATTTCAAAAACACTAAACCAATATGACGAAACTGAAATTCCCGATCATGTTTTACATGCTTTGGAATGTACCGAAGATGCACTCTGCATTTTAATTCAAGGCTAAATCAAGTATCATGAAAACAGATATTAAGGACCGAAGAGATATTGAGTTACTTATCAATACTTTTTATGAAAAGGTGAAAATGGATAGCTCAATTGGTTTTTTTTTCACCGAGGTTGTAAAAGTAAATTGGGATAAACATCTTCCCGTGATGTATGACTTTTGGGAGAGTATTGTTTTTCATACAGACACGTATGATGGCAACCCAATGGAGAAGCATATTGACCTGAATAAAAAAAGCCCCATGAAGATGGAGCATTTTCAACGGTGGATGCAACTCTTCAATGAAACAGTTGATGAGCTTTTTGAAGGGGCAAAATCCGATTTAATAAAACAACGTGCCATAAGTATTGCCACATTAATGCAAATAAAAATTTTTAGTTAATAAAAATACCAAACTAATAATTTATGAACGGAGGGGAAATCATTGCAACGGTATTGCAAAAGCATGGTGTAAAGTTCTTGTTCACACTTTGTGGAGGACACATATCCCCCATTTTTGTAGGAGCAGAAAAACTTGGGATAAGGGTGATTGATACCCGCCATGAAGTAAATGCTGTTTTTGCTGCCGATGCTATTGCTAGATTAACGGGTATTCCTGGTGTTGCAGCAGTTACAGCCGGGCCTGGACTAACCAATACCATTACTGCGGTAAAGAATGCCTTTTTGGCACAATCCCCACTGATATTGTTAGGTGGCGGAGCTGCTACTATTCTTAAAGGCAGAGGCTCATTGCAGGATATAGACCAAATGAGCCTAATGAAACCTAACGTGAAATGGGCGGCTACAATTTCTAAAGTAAAGGATATTGCTTCTACTTTAGAAAAAGCCTTCAGGATTGCGCAAGAAGGGGTGCCGGGTCCTGTGTTTGTTGAATGTCCTATTGACACTTTGTATCACGAAGAATTGGTACGCGAATGGTATGGCGCAAAAAGCAAAGATGTTCCACCGCGCAATTTTAAGGAGCGTGTAATTCAATGGTATGTAAACCGCCATGCGCGCAAGCTGTTTGAAGGAAAAGATACTATAACTTTTAATACACCAGAGGCAGCCGATGCTTATCCCACACATAGCAATAGCGGTATTGAAGCCGTAAAGGCAAAGTTAACTTCCGCACAAGAGCCGCTGATGTTGATAGGAAGTGGTGCCATGATGAATCCACACAAAGCAGTTGCATTAGCTGATGCAGTAAACAAATTAGGAATTCCTGTTTACTTAAGTGGCATGGCGCGCGGCTTACTTGGTAAAGAAAATCCTTTGCAACTGCGCCATAAACGCAAAGAAGCAATTAAGGAGTCCGACCTGATTATTCTTGCCGGTGTACCCAACGACTTTCGTTTAGATTATGGAAACCATATTGGTCATCGCCCCTTTATTTCTATCAATCGCAGTAAAGAAGATTTGAATAAAAACAAGCAGCCAGCCATAGGCATCAATGCCGACCCGCAAGATTTTTTAATCAGCTTGGGAAATTACTTTCCGGGCAGTCATGCTGCATGGCTTGAAAAATTGAGGGTTAGAGATGATGAACGTGAGCAAAATATAGATGAGCAGGCAAATGAAATTGCAGATGGTATCAATTCGCTCAAGTTATTTAGAGTGCTTGATGACAAGTTAGATGACAACACTATATTGGTTGCAGATGGCGGAGATTTTGTGGCTACTTCTGCCTATACACTAAAGCCGCGCGCCCCCATTTCTTGGCTCGACCCTGGTGTATTTGGCACCTTAGGTGTGGGCGCAGGCTTTGCGCTTGGTGCAAAACTGGTTTATCCCGAAAAGGATGTATGGATTATTTATGGCGATGGCAGTGCAGGTTACAGCCTGATGGAGTATGACACTTTTGTAAGGCACAAACTCCCAGTAATTGCACTGATAGGCAACGATGCTTGCTGGACACAAATTGCGCGCGATCAAGTTGATCTTTTGAAGAGTAATTGCGCTGTTGGCTTGGCTCATTCTGATTACGAATTGATTGGAAAAGCATTTGGTGCCGATGGAAAACGCGTAGAAACTATAGAAGCATTTGCTAGTGCCGTAGATGAAGCCAAGCAAAAGAGTCGCAATGGAACTCCATTTATTATTAATGCTATAATTG
>CAZKHZ010000153.1:0-8920 GCA_964552715.1 uncultured Chitinophagaceae bacterium
GCTTAGTGAGGGTGATTCCGAGAGCTACCGATGCCTTTACCGCATCCTGCGCAAAAGTTTCATAAAAATCGCCCACACGAAAAAGCAGAATCGCATCAGGATATTTTGCCTTGATTTGATTGTACTGCTTCATCAGTGGTGTTTCCACTTCTGCCGTTGCGCTTTTCACCATGCTGCGATGCGTAGCCATGCCGCAAAGAAGCAAGGATTGATGAATTTTTTGCTGCCTGAATCGCAATTGTGGAAAAATAGCTTTTCAGCAAAGCAATTATGTGCGTTAAAATTCGTCCCTTAGACGGCAATGAAGCAAGAATCTCAACTCTTTTGGCTACGCTTATTGTTTACTATTGCGCTAATATCAGTGTTGTGGTTAGTGAAAGGAATTGAATGGTGGTATGGAGTTGACTTTGGCTATTTTGGCATTCTGCCACAACATATCTCTGGCTTAAAAGGTATTCTATTTGCGCCATTCATTCACGGTAGTTTTGAACATCTTTCTTCCAACACTGCTGCCATAAGTTTGTTGTTGATTGTGTTATTGAATGCCTATCCAACTATTGCCCTGTGGGTGCTTTTGTTTGTACATATTTTTAGTGGGTTTTTTGTTTGGCTTTATACAAGTCCTAATGGTTATCACATCGGCATTAGCGGTATAATTTATGGCATTGCATCATTCTTAATTGCTTCTGGTGTAATTAGAAAAAACCGTTCATCCACTGTAATTGCAGTATTAGTAGCATTGGTATATGGCAGCATGGCAGGAGGCTTTTTTCCAAAGGAGGGTGTAAGTTGGCAAAGCCACGCATGGGGCGCGGTGAGTGGGATTATCATCGCCTATATTTTTAAAAATAAAGACCTACCTGAAGAAATTGAAGAAGAAAAAGATAAGGAGAAAGGACATTTTTTTAGCTCAAGTGAAAAGGAGTAAAACTACCTTACCCGCTTCATTTTTTCATCCATCCACCAATCAAAGCGAATGATTTCAAACCCTGTTGGATCCCAATAAAACACACCTTGCGCATCACGCAATTCTTTCATTTTCTTCTTTTCGCGTTCATTTACTTTACGGTAGTTGAAACCTGATTGCAATAAGGCATAAAGAATACTTGAAATAGCCTTGATTCTTGCAACATTCTTTTGTGGATTTCTATACAATAATTGCCACAATGCCTTGATACGAAAAAGCACTAAATCCATTTCACCCATTTCTATGTAAGTGAGAATTTCTAACAGTTTTACACCTAAGCCCCAACCAATTCTATCCTTTAGCATCCAGCCAGTTTTATTCAGATGCGTAAAAACATTTTTGTAATCCTTTTTTGCAAATGCAAGCCCTGCCATAAAGTACCAATACTTAGCAGTAGCAGGCTCATCCTTAATAAACTTAGGATGCTTTTTGTACAACTCCAAAAACTCAATGCTCTGATTTAGTTTACCATCATACAATGCAGCACGAAAACCCAAATCACCAAAAGTCAGCGCATGTGCAAACGACACATCATTGATATTGGCATGCGCTAAAGCGAATGCCTTATCAAACTGCTGTGCATTCAAATAAGCATTCAATAATTGGTTGCGTGTTGAGCGAATGGTAGCAGTTCGTTTGAGCGCACGCGAACTATTTACCAATTGAAATCTGTCTTCGGCAATGCTTACTGCCTCAGTTTGTTTACGCTCCAATTCAGCAACAAAAAGCTGTGCTTCCAAATACTGAAAATGAATATTGTCGCTATGTGTTGTTTCAAAAAACTCTCTGAGTTTTCGCGCTACTTGTTTTGCATTCTCTAATGATTCCTGTTCGCGGTTTTTAAACATAATATTAGGTGCTGCCAAACTCCACAACATATTTTCTGCCTGCACATATTTTGCCTGCGCATCCAATGCCCAATCTTGAGTTTTTCTTAGTTCATTCAAATACTTCTCATCTCGCGAAAACTGTTGCCCTGCAAGTGTCATCGCAATGTTTGGTAGAAAAATAAATACCTCATACTCCTTAGCATCTTTGTATGCTTTCTTTAGTACTTCTAGTGCCATTGCGGCATTGCCTCTGTTTACAAAAACACGTGCTTCCAAAAACTGCTTTGCCACTTTGCGCAACATGAAATTGAAGTCCACTTCATCTTCCTCCGACTTATCGGCATCGGCAGCAATCAACACGATGGTAAGTTGTCCGCGTAATTTTTTCTTTAAATGCGAAAATGCCGAAACGCCTGCTTTTGCTGCGCCATACATCGCCTTGATTACTTCACGGTCGTTGGTAACTGTTTTAGAAAAAATTAAATCAAAAAGCTCTTCTGGTTTTGTGGGTTCTTTAGGGTTACCGCTGCCATAGAGACGCTTATACATCTCGGCTTCCTTTTTGCTGAAAGAATGAATAATTGCGGTGAGTTCTTTCATTGTACCCGCCAATATATTAGACTTATTTGGAAATTCAGTTTTTAGTTCTTCTCCCTCTTTGTCTCCCTCTTGAAGAAGATAAATGGATGAATTTCAAAAGAAGTCTAAATTTCAAAACTTACTTCTTAGCAATGCTGCACACGCATCCACATCTAACGGATTGGCAGCAGCACCAGCACCCATCTCGCTACCCGCATACCACTTCACTTTATCGGCAGCGCGCAGTGGCGGATAGAACTCAATGTGAAAGGCATAATAATTTTTACAATCTGAGTATTTTGGCGTATTCACTGGGTTTTGATGAATACACATCATATATGGAAAATGACGGTTATAAATTTTATCAAAGGCTGCTACCAATTGCTTTAGCATTACAGCCAAATCTTTCTTTTCGGTAAGCGTAAATTCAGTGAAATTTTGTTTCAGCCTTTTGCTTACAATAAAAACACCGAAAGGGTAATCAGTGAAGTAAGGAATGTAGCATAAGAAAGATTTATTCTCTACAATGATTCGATGTTTGTGTTTTTTCTCTGCTGCATTCAAATCAGCAAAAAGGTTTGTGCCATTCTGTTTGAAATACTGCTTGCAGTTGGTAAGTTCATCCTCAATTTTCTTTGGAATCCAACTGTAGGCATAGAGCTGACCATGAGGGTGATGAATGGTTACACCAACTTCTTCTCCCCTGTTTTCAAACTCAAAAATATACTTGATGCGCTTGTCTTTACTCAACTCAGAAAAACGCTGTGTCCACAACTCTACCAACTTCAAAACATGTTCATCAGTTAAATCATAGAGTTGCTCTTTAGGATTGTCGGAATAAAGAATCACTTCACATTTTCCGTAGGCTTCCTTGCTTTTAAAAACTGCTGACTGATGTCTGCTGACTTGTGAAGGCTGCTGACTTAGTGTCGGAAAATCATTGTCATAAGCCAACACATCATATTTAGCCGGAATGCTGCCCTGACCGGGTGCAAATGGATTATAATTTTTAGGCAAGTGCGGACGATTTTGGCGGTTGGTAGCAACCATTGTCCATGTTGCCAATAAAGGATTCCAACGAAGTTCAGGCACTTTCTGATTTTAGATTTTTGAATTATAATTTTAGATTTAAACAGCCTTCTTACACTACATAATTATGCCCTTCTCCTCAACCACCGAGCTGCGTTCGCAGCGATAAATTTTTGCGGGATAGCGGTCAATCAACTGATAGTTATGTGTTGCCATTAGCACAGCCGTATTGTGTTCACGATTGATGCGTATCAATAGTTTCATAATATCATCACTCATTTCTGGATCTAGATTCCCTGTTGGCTCATCAGCAAGAATTACTGGAGGATTATTGAGCAATGCACGAGCAATTACAAGGCGTTGTTGCTCACCGCCACTCATTTGTTTTGGATAGTTATTTATCTTTTCAGGTAAGCCAACTTCATTCAGCACTTCATTTATTCTGTTATCTACCGACTCTTTGCTTTCCCATCCAGTTGCGTTCAAAACAAAAGCGAGGTTCTCATAAACCGTAAGGTTATTTAGCAATTGAAAATCTTGAAAAACAATACCTAGCTTTCTTCTAAGAAAAGGGATTTCACTCTGAGTGATTTTTGCAAGATTGATATCACAAACAATGGCTTCTCCTTGCGTTACATCAAGGTCGGCATAAAAGGTTTTCATCAAAGTGCTTTTGCCGCTACCCGTTTTACCAATTAGGTAAATAAATTCACCCTGTACAACTTCAAAATTAATATTAGAAAGAATAGTTTTACCACTCTGATTGATGCTGACATTTTGATAGCTGATGACCTTTTCCATACCTATTGATATAATGAATTTATGCTTTTCAAAAGTACGTCAGCACGTTAGGTAATTAAACAAAGTTTTGCACCCGAGAGTAGAGTAATCATTAGAAAATGGACAATCTGTAGGGTGTATGCTAAAAACAATCTATTACTAAATAGCTATTTTATCTACGCGCTTCTGATGTCTTCCGCCCTCAAAAGCAGTTTTTAGAAAAGTATCCGTAAAGGTTTTAGCCTCATCAAAGGTGATGAACCGCGCAGGGAGGCAAAGAATATTGGCATCATTGTGCTGACGAGCCAAAGCTGCAACTTCGTTTTTCCAAGCAATGGCTGCGCGAATTGCCTGATGCTTATTAGCTGTGATAGCAACTCCGTTAGCACTTCCACAAATCAAAATGCCTAATTGAGCTTCTGCATTCTGAATAGACAAGGCAACTGGATGAACAAAATCAGGATAATCGCAGCTTTCGTTTGAGTATGGTCCAAAGTCTTTTACTTCATAACCTGCTGCTTTTAGATATTCAATCAATTGCTGTTTGTATTCAAAACCTGCGTGGTCGCCACCAATTGAAATTTTCATCTTTTGAGTATTTAGAATTTAGTACAAAGTATTTAGATAATTAATGTCGGGTACAAGGTAATCTTTTATCCTCTATCTCTTTTCAACCCTTGAGGCAGCAAAGATACTTAGTTCAAAAAGAAAGTACATCGGAATGGCTACCAACATTTGTGTAAAAACATCAGGTGATGGGGTAATGATGGCAGCAACAATTAATATCACAACAATGGAATGCCTGCGAAAAGCCTTCATGGTGGCAGCAGTGAGAATGCCAAACCGCGCTAGCACAATGGCAATCATTGGCAATTCAAAAATCAAACCAATACCAAGACACATCATGGTGAAAAACGAGATGTAATTTTCGAGCGTAATGCGGTTGTCAATCTGCTCACTTACTACATAACTGAACGCAAAATTTACCGAAAATGGAACGATAACAAAGTAGCTAAAAGCTATTCCAATAAAGAAGAAAATAGAGCAACCGAAAATGACAAGACCGACTTTTTTCGCTTCCGACTCCATTAATGCAGGGCGAACAAATCGCCACAACTCCCACAAGATGTATGGAAAGGCGACAATGAATCCCAACACAAATGCTGTTTTTAATTGAGTAATAAATTGCCCAAACAGTTCGGTATTCATCAATTGAACCTTCATGCCACCAAAGCAAAGTGTTTCGGGCAGGTTAAATTTTGTGGCTAAGTTGCACAGTATTTTATAGGTTATAAACCCATCTTTAGTAGGACCAAAAAGAAGCTGATCGAACACAAAACCACTATTCAAAAAAAACACTATTGCTAACAGCGCAATCGCAATCACCGACCGCACCAAGTGCCAGCGCAGCACTTCAATGTGGTCAAAAAATCCCATTTCTGCTTCTTCAAGTTTGGACATAAACGTAGCGAAGGTATCAGAGATATTAGATTTTAGATTTCGGAAGCATGATTATTTAAAATAAAATCAACCTAAAGGAAAAAAGGCATCTTCTATGTGAAATACATTGTAGTCTGTCTTATTTTTTGAAAGACTGATAACATCAAAACGAATTTCACCACTTAGTTCGTTTTCTTCCATAAAGTTGGTAGCAGCGTTACTTATCAGTTGTTGCTTCTTGGCAGTAACCGACTCTTCGGGCAAACCAAATTTTGAAGAGGAGCGCGTTTTTACTTCTGTAAATATTATTATTGAGTTATGCTTTGAAACTATATCAATTTCAGCCTTTAAATACCTGTAATTACAAGCAAGAATTTCGTGCCCTTTCTGTTTAAGATATTCCACAGCAAAGGCTTCTCCCTCTTTTCCAACAATATTATGACGAGCCATTATGTTTTTTTTAAAACTAAGTAAAGTATTTATTCAATTTCACAGCCGCTAAAAATAAAAGATGTCAATTCGAGATACTTATAGAATAAATGCAAGGAACTTAACTTCAATTACAACAACTACATTTCTTCTTTTTTCCATTTTCTTTTTTCTACCGTCAATTGCACAAACAAACTATTCTGCATCAAATATTTTGCATCAGTTAGAGGCTGTGCCAGTTTGTGCAAGTGTGTTGTATGTAGCCGCGCATCCCGATGACGAAAACACGCGATTGATCAGTTTCCTCACCAATGAATTACACTACCGCACGGCATATCTTTCGCTAACGCGAGGCGATGGCGGGCAAAATTTAATAGGCAACGAACAGTCGGAGCAGATGGGCTTGATTCGCACGCATGAGCTTTTGGCTGCGCGCAAAGTGGACGGTGGCGAACAATATTTTAGTCGTGCTTTTGATTTTGGCTTTTCAAAAAATCCTGATGAGACTTTTCGTTTTTGGGAAAAAGAAAAAGTATTGGCAGATGCCGTTTGGGTGATTCGAAGTTTTCGCCCTGATGTGATAATTTGCCGTTTTCCAACCACGGGCGAAGGCGGACATGGACATCACACCGCTTCGGCAATTATTGCCGAAGAAGCTTTTGCAGCGGCAGCCGATGAAAAGCGTTTTCCCGAGCAATTAAAATATGTGCAAACATGGCAGGCTAAACGCTTGTTGTGGAACACTTTCAACTTTGGCAGCACCAACACAATAGCAGCCAATCAATTCAAAATTGATGTGGGTGGATTCAATACTTTACTGGGCAAAAGTTATGGCGAAATAGCTGCCGAAAGTCGCAGTTGCCACAGCAGCCAGGCTTTTGGCACCGCGCGCAACAGAGCCAATCAAACTGAGTTTTTCAAAACTATAAAAGGAAGCGATCCAAAGCAATCGCTGATGGATGAAGTGAACACTTCGATGCAGCGATTTGCCAATAAAATTGTGGATGACAAGACACAAGAAATCATTCGCCTCTTTAATGTAAAAAAGCCTTTTGAGTCGGTGCCGGCATTGGTAGAATTGTATAAACAGATTGAAGCTTTGAACGATGCCGACAAAGTTTTAAAAGCCTATAAACTGAAACAATTGCAGCAGCTAATTATTCAATGTTCGGGTTTATTTGCAGAAGCAATTTGCGCTAAACAATACATCGCGCTTGGCGACACCATTTCGGTTAATTCAACTATTATTAATCGCTCACCCGGTGTTGTAAAACTAAAATCACTTACGTTGAATGGCAGGACATTTACTTATGATTCTACATTAATTGCAGGAGCGCAGTTTTCGCTTGTGGAAGTGATGAGCGTGCAGGATGCCTTGGATGTTTCGCAACCATATTGGCTGGAAACAAAAACACAAAGTGGCATGTTTGTAGTAAACGACCAACTACAAATTGGCAAACCTCAAAATGACGGCACATTATTTACCGAAATAAAAGTGGAAATAAGCGGCAAACTATTTGACCTGAAGTTGCCTGTGCAATACAAAAAAGTGGATCCTGCAAAAGGAGAAGTTTATCAGCCGCTATACATTGCACCGCCCGCCACGGTTAGCTTTTTGAAAGAAGTGTATGTGCTGCCAAACGGCAATAAAAAGAAAGTGGAAGTGAAGGTGAAAGCATTTAAAAAGAATGTAGCAGGAAGTGTAGTTTTAGATTTGCCAAGCGGATGGAAAACAATCAATACCACTTCAACTTTCAACCTTATAAATGAAGGCGATGAGCAATTGCTTGCCTTTGAAATTGAAGCTCCTGCCAAAAGAAAAGCTGATACTACATACACCATCGGTGCATCAATAAACATCAACAACAAAACGTATCGCAACAGTTTTGTGGAGATAAAATATGACCATGTGCCAGTGCTGCCTTTGTTCAGTGCGGCTACGTGCAAACTCACCGATGTGACTTTGCAAAACACTGTGAAAAACATTGGCTACATCAGCGGTGCAGGCGATAAACTTCCTGCCATGCTTGCCGAAATGGGCTTGACCGTAAATGATGTATCGAATGAAGATGTGTTGCAAAAACGCTTGCAAAAATTTGATGCCATTGTGATTGGTGTGCGCGCCTACAACACCGAAACTTCCTTAAAAAATAATCAGGCAGCACTGATGGAGTATGTAAAAAATGGTGGCAGGTTGTTGGTGCAATACAACACCAATCAAAAATTGGTGACCGATAATTTAGGACCCTACCCTTTCAAACTTTCGCGCGACAGGGTTACCGAAGAGGATGCCGCTGTTACTTTTATAGATGCCAATGCGCCATTGCTGAATACGCCCAACAAAATTACTGCAAAAGATTTTGACGGCTGGATTCAAGAGCGCGGTTTATATTTTCCTACGGATGTTGATTCTAGCTATAAGAAATTAATAAGCATGAACGACACGGGCGAAAAACTGCTGAACAACGCTGTGATTTATACCGATTACGGCACTGGCAGATATGTTTACACTGGTCTATCGTTTTTCCGCGAACTGCCTGCAGGCGTGCCGGGTGCGTTCAAGCTGTTTGCCAATTTTATTGCGAAATAATTTATGGCAAGTTGTTGCATTCATCTGTAAGCAGTTCTTTGTTATATCGGTTGGCAGCTTGGCGAAGGTGGCGATTTCCCTGCTTGCCGATAGGCAAGGAAGCACTAAACTGTCTGCCACCACTCCCGATTGCTATCGGGATGATACGAAGCACAATACCGATAGCTATCGGGATCATTTAAGCACTGAACCGCCAATTTTTTGTAGGTGCTGTTATGCGTTAGTGGTTCTTGTTAATTAGCCATTTTTATCACTGTTTTAATACTTTTAAGGTAT
>CAZKHZ010000154.1:0-8910 GCA_964552715.1 uncultured Chitinophagaceae bacterium
TCGGCTTGTGTGTTGGCATTGCAGCTCTTTTAATTTTGCGAAGGGTTGGCATTTTTGTCGTCTATCTTACTGTTCGTTTGTTGTCTGTCGGTCGTCTTTTAGGCTTGCAGCTAACGTCAGACTGTGAAAATACTATCCATACACATCACTTCAAAACTTAGCTTCAAAAATAATTGAACGCATAAAATATTCCTTCGCCACAATGTCTTCCCCCCCTTTGCCACAAAATCCTTCACAGCAGCCGTCTCGCTTCACACGCTGCGTCAACAATAGCATTAGCAAATAATCCCAAAGAGATTTCATGTTTATAGATACAACATGCCAAAGTGCTGCGACACCGATGGGGTCGTATATTATGGGTGTTTTTGGCTGGCTGTAAACATTGCACTCTTGCGGGGTGGTGGTTGATGAAGATTATCCATGCCAACCCCCCTACAGAATAAAACTAACCACGCCCTTACCTCCCTTTTAAACTTTCCCAAACAATTTTGTTGTTAATGGTGTACAACCCTATATTGCAATGGTGAAAAACGAAAGAATACAAACGCTTAAAGAAGAAATAGCCAACGCCATCACACATGGCGCGGGTATGGTGTTTGCATTGATTGCCGTGCCTGCGCTGATAACCTACGCTATGGACAAAGGCACACCCGGCACCGTGTGGAGTGTAAGTATGTTCAGTTTTGGTATGTTGATGGTGTATCTTTCATCCACTTTATATCATGCCATTCAGCACCCAAAAGCAAAATTCAAATTGCGGATATGGGATCACGTAAGTATTTTTTTTATGATAGCAGGCAGCTACACACCCATTCTGCACAAGTATGCCGATGAAGCCACTGCCACAAAGTTCCTTACTATTTTGTGGGTTATTGCAGGCATTGGTGTGCTAAAAAAATTGTTCTTCACGGGCAGGTTCGAGGCATTGTCTATTGTGCTATATCTAGGCATGGGTTGGATGGCAGTGTTTATTGTTGGTCCGCTGGCATCCAAAATTCCTACTACCATTTTCACCTTGCTCATAATTGGTGGCTTGAGCTACACATTCGGCATCATCTTTTATATGTGGAAACGCTTGGCATTTCAGCACACTATCTGGCACTTGTTTGTGCTCACAGGCACCGTTACCCACTACTTCGCTATTTACTACAGCGTACCTTTGATGTTGCATTAAGCAGCTTTATTACCTTCGCAGTATGTCTGCAATAGATACTATTTCCGAACTGCAATCTTCGCCCGAGCTTATTCAAAAACTGCATGAGTTTTGCACCGTCAAAACTTTCAAACCGGGTGATGTGATTTTGAGTGAAGACTCCTACATACGCTCTATTCCTATTGTTGCCAAAGGCAGTATGCGCATTATGCGCACGGAGGATGACGGGCGCGAAATTTTGTTGTATTACCTAACACCGGGCGACACTTGCATTATGTCATTTCTGGGTGGGCTGCATCACCAAACCAGCAAGCTGCGCGCAGAAGTGGAAGAAGAAGCGGAGATATATTTTTTGCCAATAGAAAAGGTGAATCTGTTTATCAAAGAGTATCCACAATGGCTCGATTACATTTTTCGCTTGTACCATAAACGTTTTGAAGAGTTGCTGGAGGTAGTAAATGCCGTTGCATTTAAAAAAGTGGATGAGCGATTGCTGTTGCTGTTAAAGAAAAAAGCAGACTTGATGGGCAATAAAGAGTTGCATGTATCACACGAACAACTTGCCAATGAACTTGCCACTGCCCGCGTTGTGGTATCGCGCCTCCTAAAGCAATTAGAAGAAAGTGGTGCGGTAAAACTGGGTAGAAATAAAATTACACTTGTGTAACTAAAGTAGCAAAGCCCAATAGCCACTAAGCTGAATTTTGTACCCTCAAAAAATAGTATGGACTACATCGGCTATTTCTTTTCAATCATTATTGGGGTATCACTGGGCTTGATAGGTGGTGGCGGCAGTATTCTCACCGTGCCGGTGTTGGTATATTTATTTGCCGTGGATGTGGTAACGGCTACTTCTTACTCACTTTTTATTGTTGGGTTTACAAGCGCGGTAGGTTCTTTTAGCTATTTCAAAAACGGCTTAGTAAATATAAAAACCGCCATTGTGTTTGGCATACCATCCATCATAGCAGTATTTTTAACTCGCCATTATATTGTGCCTGCCATTCCAAACGAAATTTTTTCGGCAGGCACGTTTGTGGTAACAAAAAGCATTTTGCTAATGCTGCTTTTTGCATTGTTGATGATAGCGGCTTCATACAGCATGATTAAAAAAAATACTACAGTCTCATCGTTAACTGACGAAAAGCAAACATTCAATTACCCTATAATTTTAATTGAAGGATTAGTAGTGGGAATACTAACTGGGCTGGTAGGTGCAGGTGGTGGCTTCTTAATTATTCCTGCCTTGGTGCTACTTTCAAAGCTGCCCATGAAAGAAGCCGTAGGTACTTCACTTGCCATCATAGCCGCAAAATCGTTGATTGGTTTTTTTGGAGAAAACAGCGCAACGCTCATTGATTGGCAATTTTTATTTACCGTTTCAGCTTTTGCCACAGCCGGAATATTTATAGGAAGCATGCTTGCCAAAAAAATTGACGGAAACAAACTAAAACCTGCTTTTGGTTGGTTTGTGTTGGCAATGGGAATTTACATTATCATTAAAGAAGTATTTTTAAAATAATAGCAATGAAAGAAATAGAAAGCAAAGAAGAAGTGTGTTGTGTAACAACATGCGAAAAACCCCTCGACCAACAATTTTGGGATGAACAATATCAAGCTAATCAAACAGGTTGGGATTTAGGTAAAGCCTCACCGCCATTAGTGAACTTGATTGATAGCCTTACTAATAAAGCGTTGCGCATTCTTATTCCGGGAGCGGGAAATGCCTACGAGGCAGCCTATCTTTTACACAAGGGTTTTACCAATGTAACCATAGTAGATATTGCGCCAACGGTGGTAGAAAAGTTGCAAGCGTTATATGCGGGTAATTCAAACATCAAAATTGTATTGGATGATTTCTTCAATCATAATGGCAAGTACGATTTAATTATTGAACAAACATTTTTTTGTGCCTTACCGCCCACTATGCGTCAAAAATATGTGTGGAAGATGCATCAACTGTTGAATGAAAGTGGAGTGTTGAGCGGCTTGTTGTTCAATAGAACATTTGAGGTGAGCCCGCCATTTGGTGGCAACCAAATCGAATATGAACAGTTATTTAACGTTGCATTTAATTTTAATGACTTGAAGGTTGCAGACAATTCTGTTGCGCCACGCGCAGGTTTTGAGTTGTTTTTCAATTTCAGTAAAAACGATGCTATGAATGTTACGCTGTATCAGTTTGAGGGTATCACTTGCTCGGGTTGCGTGAAGGATATAAGCGAAAAATTTAGGGCAATTGAAGGCGTTAAGAATGTAAGTATGAATACCAGCTTCAACGAAGTGCTTATTGTAAGTG
The DNA here is from genome assembly GCA_964552715.1 of uncultured Chitinophagaceae bacterium. Lineage (GTDB taxonomy): Bacteria > Bacteroidota > Bacteroidia > Chitinophagales > LD1 > UBA7692. The sequence goes on from CAZKHZ010000154.1 coordinate 3,453, forward strand.
AGCAGGAAGTGCCTTTAAGCACTTTGCAAGAAGCAATCGCTTATGACACAAAATATAAAATTCATAAAAATTGATTTGTGTAACAAAAGTAGCAGTGCGGTCATTACTGTAGTACCATCTTTGCATCATCAAAAAAAAATAAAACTCATAATATGAAAATCGAACAAATTTATACGGGATGTTTAGCACAAGGTGCTTACTACATCACTTGCAATGGCGAGGCAGCCATCATTGACCCTTTGCGCGAAGTGCAGCCCTATTTAGAGCGTTTGCAGAAAGACGATGTAAAGCTCAAATACATTTTTGAAACACACTTTCATGCAGATTTTGTTTCAGGGCACGTGGACTTGAGCAAAGCAACAGGCGCACCCATTATTTATGGACCCAATGCTACTTGTGAATTTGAATGTGTGAGTGCAGCAGACGGACAAGTTTTTGAATTGGGCAATGTGAAAATTAAAGTGCTACATACACCTGGACACACCATGGAAAGCACTACTTTTTTATTGATAGATGAAAACGGAAAAGACCACGCAATTTTTAGTGGCGATACTTTATTTATTGGCGATGTGGGCAGACCAGACCTTGCACAAAAAGCGGCAAACATGACCCAAGAACAATTAGCTGCCACTTTGTATCATTCATTGCGCGATAAAATAATGACGCTTGCCGATGATGTAATTGTGTATCCTGCGCATGGTGCAGGAAGTGCCTGTGGTAAAAACATGAGTAAGGAAACGGTATCTACCATTGGCAACCAAAAGCAATTCAATTATGCTTTGCGTGCTGACATGACCGAAGCTGAATTTGTGAAAGAAGTTACCGAAGGCTTGCTTCCACCGCCAGCATACTTTGGTGCCAATGTGGCAATGAATAAGAAAGGTTACAACAGTTTTGATTCGGTAATGACAAGTGGCATGAAAGCACTTTCGGCAGAAGAGTTTGAAGTAGTTGCCGAATCAACTAACGCATTGATTTTAGATACCCGAGATGCGGCAACATTCTATAAAGGTTTTGTGCCACAGTCAATAAATATCGGATTGAATGGCGACTTTGCTCCATGGGTAGGTACAATGATTGTGGATGTGAAACAACCTCTGCTTTTGGTAACAGAGCCCGGGCAGGAGGCAGAAGCTATTACGCGCTTAAGCCGTGTTGGCTTTGATAATGTGTTAGGACATTTAAAGGGAGGATTTGAAACTTGGATAGATGCCAGCAAAGAAACAGACACGGTGAATAGAATATCCGCAACAAAGTTTTCTGCCGAAGTAAAAATTGGCGAAAGCAAGGTGGTGGATGTGCGCAAAGAAAGTGAGTATGAAGCCGAGCATGTGGAAGAAGCATACAGCAAACCTTTGGCTTACATCAACAACTGGGTAAAAGACATTAATCCTCAGGAACATTTCTTTCTGCACTGCGCAGGTGGCTACCGCAGCATGATTGCCGCCTCTATTTTGCAAGCAAGAGGCTACAGAAACTTTACAGAAGTAGAAGGTGGATTTAGTGCCATTGCACAAGCAGGTGTGCCCAAAACAAACTTCGTATGTCAAAGCAAAATATTGCAATAATTTTTTCAATTTTAATATTCGTTATCATGTTCAATCTCATTAAAAATTTATTTGGTGGAGCCGACAATTCAAAATTGGAAGCCACTGTAAAGGACGGAGCATTTCTTGTAGATGTACGCAGCCCAAGCGAGTTCTCTGGCGGTCACGTGAAGGGTTCGGTAAATATCCCATTAGACAAAGTATCAAGCCAGCTCAACGAATTTAAGGGCAAGGAGAATATTGTTGTATTTTGCAGAAGTGGCGCTAGAAGCGGGCAAGCAAAATCCATTTTGGAGCAGAACGGTTTTAAAAATGTGGTGAATGGCGGCACTTGGCAAAACGTAAATCAATTACTTAAAAATTAAATAAAACTTTATGAAATCAAACATGGGTACTATCGACAAAATTATCAGAGTGGTAATTGCTGCAGTAATAGCAGGCTTGTATTTCTTTAATGTAATCAGCGGAGTTTGGGCAATAATACTGTTGGTTTTGGCGGGTGTTTTTGTGCTTACTAGTGCAATTAGTTTTTGCCCGCTTTATACTTTGGTGGGTGTAAATTCATGCGAGAAAAAATGACCTTTCAAGAGATTATAAATTCCGACAAACCTGTTTTGGTTGACTTTTCAGCCGAGTGGTGTGGTCCATGCAAAACGCTGGCACCCATTTTGAAGGAGGTGAAATCGGAAATTGGCGAATCGGCTTCCATCATCAAAATTGATGTGGACAAAAATCAGGCGGCTGCGGAGGCTTATCAAATAAGAGGTGTGCCAACCATGATATTATTTAAGCAAGGGAAAATACTTTGGAGACAAAGCGGAGTTTTGCCTAAGCATGAATTAGTAAACATCATTAAACAACATTTATGATACATACTATTGAAGTAGAAAATATCAAATGTGGTGGCTGCATGAACAGTATCAAAACAGCATTAATGAAACTAGAAGGTGTAGTGCAGGTAGAAGTAGATAAAGACAAGGAACTAATAACCGTTGAGGCGTCAACCGAAAGGGATGTGCTTGCCGCTACGCTTTCAAATTTGGGCTATCCCGAAAAGGGAAACAATAACCTGTTGCACAAAGCCAAATCTTATATAAGCTGTGCAATTGGCAATATTTCAGATAAATAAAAAATCATCACTGAAACATATTTAGTCTATCAGCTATTGCAGGCACTTGGACTTATAAGCTGTTGCGCGATAAACTTCCCCATTAAAAGTATATGCTGCGTTTTATTCTGCTGCTGCTTGTTTCCTTCATCATTCAAAATGCTTTTGCGCAGCATCATGTTAATATGTGGTTTCGAGCGACCTTCAGCATTGCTGCCACCAAAAAATTGAATGTAGATGCCGAGTTGCAACACCGCAGGCAAAACGGTTGGGGCAATCAAAATCCTTTCAGCAATAATCTTACTACATCGGGTAGAATATGGCTTTACTACAAACATAACCCCAATGTACAGTTTGGATTTTCACCCTTTGCTATTTTTAATCACCAATCCATTATCAATAAAGAAAGTGATTTACGCAAACCATCAGTTCGAGAATACAGATTTGCTGTTGCGGTTGATTTGCAACAAAAAATAACTGCGAAACTATTTGCCATTTACCGCCCAGGTGCCGAGTGGAGAATTTTTGAAGCAAACCCAAAACATGTGTTGCGTATCAGAAATCGTTTTGGCTTACGATACGATGTAAATCAAAAGTTATCGCTGCAGCTTTTTGAGGAAGTGTTTTTGAACGCTAATGCGCTACACACACTCAACGCATTTGACCACAATAGGGTGGTGTTTTATACTATTTACAAGCCAATTCCTTCTGTAAAAATAGAAGTGGGTTATATGTTTGCTTCACGTCCGCTGAGGGACAAGCAGTACTATTTACACGAGAGTAATTTTCTTTTGAACCTTACCTACACTTTACCTAAGGCAAAACACCGTATGATTGATAAGCAAGCAAAGCAAGGTGCCAGCTAACACACACTTTTATCACAATCATTAGCTAACGCAAGCTCTACAATGACCTTCGATAATAGAAAAGGTAACTTTCGTCATACGGTTTCTTAATCAGTTGGCAGATTTTTGCTTGCTGATAATTATGTCTCTAAGCATACTCGAATTTCTTGTTCCTGCATTTTTGCTTGGCTTGTTGGGCAGCGTGCATTGTGTAGGCATGTGTGGTCCCATTGCTATGGCTTTGCCGGTGCATCAATTTGATGCGCAGGGAAAATTGCTGCGGTATCTGCTTTATCACATCGGAAAACTGACTTCATACACTTTGCTTGGCGCAGTAATCGGTAGTTTTGGGGCGGGTTTTTTGTTGTTGGGTGTTCAGCAATGGCTTTCTATTAGCATTGGTGTATTGATGATTCTGTTCGTGCTATTTTCGGGCAATTATTTCAGTAGTTTTTCGATTGGTATTTTTTCAAAATTAAACGGTTGGATTAAAACAAAATTTAGTCGTTTTATTCAACAAAAAACTTCGTCTTCTTTTTTGTTTATAGGCTTGCTGAATGGCTTACTGCCTTGTGGTTTGGTATATGCTGCGCTGGCGGGTGCACTGGCAACTTTTAGTGTGCTTGGTGCTGTGGGGTTTATGTTTTTCTTTGGCTTAGGCACTGTGCCGCTGCTGGTGTTGTTTACGATGTATGCCAACACTGCCGGATTTAAAACCATCCGCACTTTTCAAAAAGCTATTCCAATGGTGTTGGTTGCTATGGGTGTGTTGTTGGTGTTGCGCGGGTTAAATATGGGCATTCCGTTCATCAGCCCACAAATTACAATTCCTGAAAGTGCGGCTGCTACATGCAATTAGAGTTTTCTGCAGAGATAAAAACAAAACATTGTAAGTAGATGATACTTGCCGACCCTCGACCCATCTTCATTAAAATGAAGAAAGTCTTTGCAGTGGCTGACGCAAATCATGTTTGCAGCGCACCTAAGTTTACATTTTTGTATCTGGAATTTTATCTCCAAAAATCTTTAAACATTAATCATTACAACATGATACTACATATATCAGGCGAAAAAACAATACGCGAAATTCAAAATGAGTTCCATGCTTCATATCCTTTTTTGAAGTTAGAGTTTTTCAGGCACAGCCATAAGGCGGGTAAGCCTTCGCCTAAAACCGATATGGTATCTCCTAGCAGTTCCGTAGGTGTGTTAATGAATGGCAACAAGGAAGCAAACTTTGAGGTAAATGCTTCAAAAACTGTTGCTGCGTTAGAACAAGAATTCCATGAAAAATTCGGCTTGAATGTGCAAGTTTTTCGCAAGTCGCAGACCCTGTGGATTGAAACTTCGCTCACCGACCATTGGACGCTGGGCAGGCAAAACGAAGAAGGCGAAATTTTCAGCCACCCTCACAATACAGAAAAATTGGACTTGGGCGACCGCGATAAGTGGGAGTGAGCAACTTGCGGAATTATTTATTTGCAATTTGCAGATTGAACAATAACTACAGGGAAGTGTTTCTATATTTGAAACATGCGTTGGGCTTCCATCATAATCTTTTTAATTTTTTCTTCATTGCTGAATGCGCAGCAACCGAGTATAGTTGCGCAGCCGCTTGTCATTAAGCGCGACACAACGGGGCATCCAACAATTTTGAAAAACATGGTGCCAACATATCAAATTCCAAAGGGTAATATTTTTTGCCGTATGGAAGATTTGGTGACGCGCAAAACCGGTGTGTGGCTCAAGGTGGGCGTTACTGATAAAATCAAGTAAGCTTGGAATATTATTGGCGAAGTGTAGCATCACTTTTGTAGCAAGTGAATTTGATTGGCGATAAACGCAGGCTTTTTGATACAGCCCACATCAATAAAAAAATATCCTTTCACTAATTGCGAACAATACACGCAACATCATAAACTAACGTTCAAAAAATCCACAATTTTTTCCCAAAACCT
>CAZKHZ010000155.1:0-8831 GCA_964552715.1 uncultured Chitinophagaceae bacterium
GTGCCATTATCAAAGTTTCTTTTGAAGCACGCGCGACACGCGCGCGCCAGCAGGGGGGGGGCGAGGCGCAATGACGCGGTCGTTATGCCGCAAAGTCGGTCGTCATTGCGCCTTGTCCCGTAAAGCGGGAAGGCACGAAGCAATCCCGTGTAATTAGCCACAGGTGTACCGCGCTGGATGAAGTTCGCAGCCTGACATTGTTTTGAAAAGCTCCGTTGCTGAAAAGTGGCGGGGCTTTTTTTTATTAAAGCAAGGCACTATTTTATCTCTTCAAAAGATACGTCTTGCGTGGTGCTTGTTTTAGCAGATTTGTTTTGCGGCACAGCACATCCGCTGGCTGCGCAACAGCCCGTGTTGGTTACCGCCTGAAACAAAAAGAAAGCACCAAATGCACCTGCCATCATATCATTATCTTGCCATCCATTAAATGCAAGGTATAGCCCAAAACCCAGGCGCAGCCAACGCATAAAACCCCATCCGGTAAAAAGCATAGTATGTATCATATTAAACAGTTTGGGTGTATAAGTAATTTACATCCAGCCATGAGCCCGCATTGCCGCATGGTATCCCTTGTTGTGTAAGCAACTGCGTAGCCATGCCGCTTCGCCCGCCCGATGCGCAACAAAGTATCAATGGAGTCTGCAATGCTTTTAATTCGTTCATTCTGCTATTCAGTTCTTGCAATGGAATGTTGATGGAACCTGCTACATGACCGCCCATAAATTCTTCGGGCGTGCGCACATCAACAATAGTTCCCTGTTTCTCTTGGATTAGTTTTTCGATATTCATTGTAATTGATTTTTGTTTTTAAAATAGTCATGCGTTGCATTATCGCTTTGCAATGTCTTTGTTGTTTTGCTTTTTAAAACTACTTACTAGCAAGCCGCCCATCAAAGCGCCATAAGCGGTAGCGTTGAGTGGATTGGCAGTGATGGGGCATGTGCCCGAAGCACAACCAACCTGTTGCCAATAAAGGAATCCCGCTACAGCACCTACTGCCACACCAGCTATCACTGTCAAATATTTATTGATAAAGTTCATACGTGTTTTTTTAATTAACGATGCAAATTTCGCAAGTAGCGCAGGCTTATTCAGCAACAAAAGTTACACAAGCACATTTTGTTGTATTTATTTTAATAAAACCGCTACAACAGCAGCATCAGTACGCTGATTATTATTGTTTGAATGGCAAAAACTATCAGTCCGAACCCTAAGCCTTTTTGCCCCGATTGATATAGTTTTTTGAAACTAACTTTTAGTCCAATTGCCGCCATGGCAATGGTTAACACAACTTTGCCTACGGCTTCCATAGCACCCAAAAAGCTTGGTGGAAAATGTATAAACGAACTTATCACCGTGATGCCTATAAAGCTCCACAAATACCAAGGCAAACTGAAGTGTTCTTTCCAGTTGCCTGCACTGTTTTTGTTTACCAAAAAGTTGAAAAATATTATAGCTGGAGAAAGCAACGCCACTCTTGCCAGTTTGATAGTAATGGCTGCTTCGCCTACTTCATTACTGATGGCATACCCCGAGCCTGCCACATTGCCTACCGAATGTAATGTGCCACCAAGCAACAAGCCCATTTGTGCAGGATTTAAGTCGAGCTTCAACAACACAAACGGCATAGCAATCATGCCAACGCTACCAAATAGATTTACCACCGCCATAGAAATGCCCACATCCTCTTTGTTCTTGGTAATGCTTGGAGCCAAAGCCGCAATTGCAGAGGAGCCGCAGATAGTAGTGCCAAAACCCACCAACCAGCCTGTGGAGCCGGGGCATTTCACTTTTATGGCAAGGTAATAGGTGATAATGACCATGGCAATCACCGTAGCGGCAATTACTGCAAAACTTGCAGCACCCAATTTGGCAATATGATTGTAGTTGATGCTGAATGCCAAAAACAAAATTGAAAGCTCGAGCAATTTGTTACCCGTAAAGCCTATGCCTGATTGAAAACTCTCTGGCAGCGAAATCGTATTGCCGATAACGATGCCAAGCAACAAAGCAGCGAGGATACTATTTAAATATGTCGGCAACCAAGGGGAAGCAAAGTACGCAAACAACCCAATTGCTGAAGCCAGTAAAACACCTTTGTATTCCTGTTGAAATTTACTCATTTAAGGTTTGCTGATTTCGCCTTTCCAGTTGCTAATTCCACCTGTAAGGTTATACACTTTTGTAAAGCCGCTTTTTATCATAATATCTGATGCGGTGCTGCTTCTTGCTCCGCTTCTGCAATATACAATGTATGTTTTTGATTTATCTAATTTCTCAATCTGTGATGCAAACGTTGCCCCGTTTACATCTGCAAACACAGTGGTGCCTTTAATAATGCCGTTTGAAATTTCACTGGGTGTTCTTACATCCATTACAATTGCTTTCTGCTCTTGCACTATTGTTGCAAATTCTTCTTGGCTTATGTTTTTTATACCTCCAGCTTGATTTTGCAAATTGCCAGCACATCCAAAAACACCTAACACAAACATCAGCGCAAGCGCTAAAACTGAACTATTCTTTTTCATTGGTTTTATTTTATAAATGCAAAAGTGAAGCACAAGAAGTTCACCGTTTGTAACAAAGGTTACATAGCTAATCTGTTAAATGATAATTGAATGGTGGCAGATGAAAGTTATAACAGGGGCTGAACTTTATTTGCTATCCGATAACCAACAGAAATCAGAAGTAGTTAAAACAAAAAAAGGTTTCAAGCGATAAACTTGAAACCTTTACTGTGACTTATTAGTCGTTGCCCGAGATGGACTCGAACCACCACAAACTGCACCAAAAACAGTTGTCCTGCCATTAGACGATCGGGCAATGCTTTTACAAAAGCGGATGCGAAAATAACCAAGTTCTTCAAAAAATCAATAGCCCACGTATTCTTTGTTTGCCAAACTAACATTAAAGGTTCATAAAAATATCACATAGCCCTATACATTGGCGAAAGCTTACAACACATTTGCACAGCGTGAAGGATATTTTTAAAAACCGCCATATTGTTATTCAGCTTGCCATAGTGGTGGTGGCGGTGCTTTTTATTGCGCGCTTGTTTTACGTTCAAGTGATTGACTCACGCTATGTTTCTATGGCGCGCAGCAATGCCATAAAGGAGGTGGATGTGTATCCCACTCGGGGTTTGGTATATGATAGAGATGGCGAGTTAATTGTTTACAACGAAGCTATTTATGACCTGATGGTGGTTCCCCGTCAGGCAAAAGGCGTGGATTCGGTAAAGTTGTGCGAGTTGTTAGGCATTCCACTTTCGCGCTACACCGAGCGTTGGGTAGAAGTAAAAGATAAGCGCAAAAATAGAGGCTATTCGCAATACAAGCCACAGGTTTTCTGGAAGCAGATTTCGCAACAAGATTATTCACGCCTGCAAGAAATACTATATCGCCTGCCAGGCTTTTACGGGCAGGTGAGAACCATTCGCCATTATCCGCATCGCGTTGCCGCCACTATTTTGGGCGATGTGGGCGAGGTGAACGACAGGCAAATAGAGGCTTCGGAGGGATACTATAAGCCCGGTGATTATGTGGGCAAAAGCGGTATCGAAAAAGTGTATGAAAGGGAGTTGGGCGGCAGGCGTGGCAAGCGTTTGGTGTTTGTAGATGTACACAACCGCGAGCAGGGAAGTTTTGCAGAAGGAGAGTTTGATACCCTTGCTTTATCAGGAAATAATGTGATGACAACCCTCAACATCAAGTTGCAGGAATATGGCGAAGCATTGATGCGCAACAAAAAGGGAAGCATAGTTGCCATTGAACCCGAAACTGGGGAAGTATTGGTGTTGGTAAGCAGCCCGGGCTACGACCCGAATCTGCTTTGCGGTGCTGTGCGCGGTGCAAATTTCAACAAGCTGTTGCGCGATACTTTGTTGCCCTTGTATAGCCGCCCTACGCTGGCTACTTATCCTCCTGGTTCTGCATTCAAAACATTGGTGGGTTTGATAGCCTTGCAAGAAGGTGTGCAGGGTGAGGTTTATACGGTCAATTGTAATGGCATGTATTACTTTGCGGGCATGTCGCTGAAGTGTTCGCATCACCACCCTTCAGCACAAAACATTGTTGTCGCATTGCAGCAATCTTGCAATCCATATTTCTGGCAGACCTTTCGCAACACCATCGAAAACCGCGACTATAAACGCATTCAGGATGTGTATGGAAAATGGGTGGACTATTGCAACAGTTTTGGTTTGGGTGTAAAAACAGGAATTGATTTGCCAAGCGAAAGCAAGGGCAACATCCCCAAGCCGGCTTACTTCAATAAATTATATGGCGAAAAAGGATGGCACTCTTCCACCATTATTTCGTTGGGAATAGGGCAGGGGGAAATATTGGTAACGCCATTGCAATTGGCAAATCTTTATGCGGCTGTTGGCAACCGTGGTTATTGGTACACACCGCATGTAGTGAAATCAATAACTGATCCCACAACAGGAAAGAATGTTTTAAGTCCGTTTGAAAAACACATTACTACTATTGATGTAGCCAAATTTCCTGGCGTGAATGAAGGTTTGTTTTCGGTGGTGGAAGCGGGTACAGCGCGCAGTGCAAGAGTGGAAGGAATAACCATGTGTGGCAAAACAGGCACGGCACAAAATCCGCATGGTGACGACCATAGTATGTTTGCAGGATACGCACCCAAAGACCAACCTAAAATTGCTATTGCTGTGATTGTAGAAAATGGCGGCTATGGCTCTACTTATGCTGCGCCTATTGCAAGTTTAATGGTTGAAATGTATTTGAATGATACGATTCAATCTAAAAGATTGCCTTTAGAAAAAAGAATGTTAGAAGCAGATTTGTTAGGCAAGTATGGCATCAAAAGACCAGCCGATTCATTAACGGTGATAAAAGATTAGGTACGAAAAGGCAGTGCGAAAAGACGAATCAATTGTTGGAAGTTTTGACTGGATAACGGTGATGATATATGTCGTGCTAACCTTGGTAGGCTGGCTAACAATTTACAGTGCCGTTTACAGCGAAGAGAGCCGCGATATATTCAACACAAGCTACAATAGCGGCAAGCAATTTACATGGATGATTGCCTGCGCAGTTGTTGCTGTTTTATTATTGATTATTGATGGAAAGTTCTTTACCACCTTTGCTTACATCATTTATGGAATCATGATTCTTGCGGTGATTGGGGTAATGTTTTTTGGTGTGGTTGTAAAGGGTCAACAAAACTGGATACGTTTAGGAGGATTCCAAATTCAGCCATCAGAGTTTGCAAAAATCGGCACTAGTTTAGCATTGGCAAAATTCCTTTCTGTGCTAAACATTGATATCCGTAAGTGGAAACAGAAATGGATAGCCTTTGCCCTTGTTGGCGTTCCAATGTTGATGGTGGTAATACAAGGCGATGCAGGCTCAGCTATTGTGTTTGTGGCTTTTGCTTTAGCACTTTTTCGCGAGGGTTTAGAGTCTTATTTTTTGATTATTGGCGGCACAGTAATTGTACTTTCATTGCTTGCTTTATTGTTTGATAAGTTCATCATTATCGGTGTGTTGCTGGGCATTGCAGTGTTGTTTGTTTGGATCAACTGGAGGTTTCGCAAATACATATTTTATATACTTGGAATTTGGATAATAGCGAGCTGCTACATCTTTACGGTTGACTTTGGTTTTAGCAAATTAAAAGGGCATCAAAAAGACCGTATCAATGTATTGCTCGGTAAAGAAAGCGACCCAGCAAAAGATTGGAACGTGCGTCAATCTATCATCGCGGTAGGCTCTGGTAGAGTTATTGGAAAGGGTTACCTAAATGGCACGCAAACCAAGTTGAAGTTTGTGCCAGAACAAAGCACCGACTTTATCTTTTCATCCATAGGGGAGGAGTTTGGTTTTGTGGGCAGTTCCATCATGATTCTGTTGTTTGTGTTATTGCTTTTTAGATTGATTTTTATGGCAGAGCGACAGCGAAGTAAGTTCAGCCGAGTCTATGGTTATTGTGTTGTCAGCATTCTGTTTTTTCACATGCTGATTAATGTAGGAATGGTAATAGGTGTTGCGCCTGTAATCGGTATTCCATTACCATTTATCAGCTACGGAGGTTCATCGCTGCTTTCGTTTACTATACTGCTGTTTATTTTTATCCGCTTGGATGCGCAACGATTGGAAGTATTGCGATAAAAAACAACCGTTCCAAAGTTCAAAACTTTGGAACGGTTAGTGAGAGAGAAGATATTACAAGCCCTCAATAATTGAGGCTACTTCATGAAAAGATTCTTCGCCTTTCATTATATATTGAATAGCTCCTTTGGCAATGGTTTTCGAAGCAACGCCATAACTGTCCTGACCGCTTAAAATGATTACAAATATTTCGGGATAAACGCTGTGAATTATTTCCAGAATCTTTATGCCGTTTGCAGCGTTTGGCGCAATAGAATTAAGATTATAATCTATTACCACCACATCTGGCTTTACGGTTTTCAATTGTTCCAAACATTTTTCGCCAGTGGAAAAAAGTGATACTTCGCCAAGGTCTTTTGCACGCAAAAAATCGCTCAGCATAGCACTCAATAATTCGTCATCGTCAACTAAAAAAATCTTTTTGTAGCTCATGTGTTGTTTGTTTATTTTTTTTTGAATTTGGGCAACTAATATCTAAAATCTATTCAACATCAATTTAATAAAACTGGTGCTTCCATTTTGAATCTTGGAATAGATGCTTCAAATGTTTTGCCAGTGAGTTTGTTTTCAAAAATGTACTCGCCTTCCATGGTACCAATGGGCGTAGGCAGTTGGCAAGAACTGGAGTAAACAAAAGATTCGTTTTGCCCAAGCAATGGAAATTCACCAACCACTCCATCGCCATACACATGCTCTATGTGACCCGTGCCAGATACAATCACCCAGTGGCGTTTGCGCAACTGTACAGGAAATGTATTTCGATTTTTTATTTCGATATGGTATGCAAAAACGAATAAACCTGAAATAGGATGTGAGTGTTCAGGAAGAAAAGAGGGCTCTACAATTATTTCTATTCCTGACGTGATGGTTGTTTCCATAAGTATGAATGTATGATACGATTTATTTTTAGAGACGGTTATTTTATCCACATGGTGTTATACATATCAAAATCTATTCTGCAATTGTGATTTGTTATCAGCCGCAAATCAAATCACCTGATGGTTAAAAGGCTGAATCACCATCTCGCTTACCACACCGCTGATAGGTTGCTGACACAAAAACCAAATTGCTTTAGCGGCTTCTTCGGCAATAATCATTTTGTCGCGCTGCACCCGCAAATCAATGCTATCCCAAAATCTTGAATCCACACCACCCAAAAAAACTTGTGTGATGCGAATGTCTGTTCGTTTCAATTCTTCGCGCAAACTTTTCATCATGCCATTCAGTGCGTATTTACTTGCTGCATAGGCGGTTGCGCCAGCCATCGGTGTTTTACCCAACACTCCAGGCAAGTGAATTATCAATCCCTTTTTCTGCTCCTTCATTGCAGGAAGAAATGCCTTGAGTAGGTGAAATGTGCCAAATAAATTCACCTCAATAGATTGTTGCAGTTCTTCAAAAGTCAGCGTTTCAAATGGTTTGATGATACCAATGCCTGCAGTATTTATCAATGCATCTAATGTAGGCAACGCTGCTGCCATTGCCGCAATATCATCGGGCTTTGTAATGTCAACAATAAAAGATTGAGCTAGAGGAATGCCTGCTTCATGTGCTGTTTCTTGAATACGTTCACTATTGCGCCCGCAGATGAAAACATTTGCTCCGCTGCCTGCTAATAATTTGGCTGTTTCTTTTCCTATGGTGCCAGAGGCACCAACCACAAGAACGTTTTTGTCTTTCAATTTTTCCATGTTGAGTATTTAACACCGAAAAATTTGAATTGTTTTGAGTGAAATATCCTCATACATTAGACACATGAAATTGTTGCCCAAAGTTGCTTTTGCACTCACATTTCTTTTAGCAATTGCTTTTAGTTTCAAAGCCCTGCGTGAGCCAGATTTATGGTGGCAAATTAAAACTGGAGAGTGGATTTTGCAGCACCTTGCAGTTCCCTCGGTGGATGTTTTTTCATTTACACATAATGGTGTTGCATGGATAAATATCAAATGGGGTTTTGAAGTATTGGCGGCTGTAATCACAAGCACGCTCGGTGCTGATTGTGTTTTTCTATTACAAGCAGTAGCTGCGATTTTGTTGTTATGGTTTTTGTGGAAGTTATCCTTGCTGTTTATAGAAAATACAAAGCCAGCATCTACACAAAATTCACTGATTGCTTTTGCATTGCTCGCTCCTTTTTTACTTGCCAGTATTGAATACAGAATTATTGGACGACCAGAAATGACAAGTCATTTAATGACGGTTGTTTTTCTCTTTATTTTATTGAGTAACCGTTTCAAGCCGAGTAAAATTATTTATTACTTAATTCCATTGCAATGCGTGTGGGCTAATTTTCACGAGGCATTTGCAATAGGCATTGTGTTGACTTCGATTTTTCTTTTTGCGGCTCTTATTGAATGGAAAATATTGAAGCTAAATCAAGTAAGTTTTGGAATAGTTAAAACACTTGGAGTTGTTTTATTATTGTCGGTTGCTGTAATATTTATTAATCCTTATGGCTATAAAATGTTGTTGCAGCCATTTGCCATTTTTGGGCAGGTATTTGAAAATAAATTCACCACAGAATTATTCTCTATTTCATCTCGCGAGTTCTGGCAAAAGGAAGCATGGATGGCAATAGCGTGGTTGATAATTTTAATTGTTTTATTAATTAATATTTCATTAAAAAATAAGAAAGACTTAAAGCAATTATTTACCCAAATACCCCTTGCTTATATTATTGTTGTTTTAGCT
>CAZKHZ010000156.1:0-2562 GCA_964552715.1 uncultured Chitinophagaceae bacterium
TGGCAGCAATCTTTATTTTTATATGGCGCGACAAACAAATACGCGCACTGATGAAATCGTACAAGCAATCTATTCACAAATCATTAAGTTTTGTAAAACCCATTTTGATAATTGGCGTACCTGCTTCATTGCAGATTTTTTCGGAAGCTGCTGCTTTTAGTGCTGCGCATGTAATGTGTGGTTGGCTTGGTGAACTGGAACTTGCATCACATCAAATTGCTATCAATCTTGCATCCATTGCGTTTATGACCATCACCGGCATTTCTGCTGCCGGAACTATAATGACAGGTTATGCTTTTGGTGCAAAAGACAGTCATGGCATTCGTATTAATGGCAACTCAGCAATCATGCTTGCACTAATGCTGGAAATGGTTTTTGTTGTTTTCTTTTTCACTTTGCATACAGTATTACCCTCGCTTTACACAGATAACCCTGAGGTAATTGCAATGGCATCATCGTTGATTCTATTGGCTGTTTTTTTTCAAGTTAGTGATGGATTGCAAAATGTGGCAGTGGGTGTTTTACGTGGCATTCAGGATGTGCGAATCCCTGCTATTATTGCCTTTGTGTCATATTGGTTGATTATGATTCCAGCTTGCTATCTATTAGCTTTCAACATAGGACTTGGTGTAAGAGGAATTTGGTTTGGCTTTATTATTGGATTGAGTGTAGCCGCTATTTTACTAACGCTCCGATTTAGATTTAAAACTTCACTTGCAAGAAGTGAGATGAACAACCTATAGCGTAAGCAGATTCTAATGTTTTAAATAGCGTAAACAAACTTTTCGCCATTAATTATCACTTTGTAATTCATTACAAATGGCCATGTTGGTTTGGTCATAGATTCATCCCAAGCCATCATTTCATCCATTAGTTCAGAAACTATATCAGGATAAGTTTCGCGAATGTTTTTTGCTTCAAACTTATCATCACCTAAATGATATAAGTGAATCAACATGTTGCGTTCGTCCACTATCATTTTCCAGTTACCTTTTCTGATTGCACGGTTATATCCCGAGCGCCAAAACATAGCTGCGTGAGGAGATTCGCTAATTTTATTGTTTATAGCGGGAAGTAGATTAACTCCATCAAAATTTTCATTTACAGGAAGTTTTAAACCAGCAGCCGCAGCCAACGTTGGAAAAATATCTATCAAACTAACAGGATGATTGACTACAGTATTATTTTGTATAGTTCCTTTCCATTGCATTAGAAAAGGAACATTGATTCCCCCTTCAAACAAAGTGAACTTCCCTCCTTTAAGTGGAGCATTATCACCTACATTTAAATATGTAGCTGCTCCATTATCGCTTGCAAAAACAATTACGGTATTTTCTTCTAAACCTAACTCACGCACTTTTTTTGTAATGCTGCCAACTGCATCATCCAAAGCAGCAATCATAGCATAGTAAACACGCTTGTTGTGATCTTCGATATGTGCAAATTTATCGTAGTAGTTTTTGGGTGCCTGAAATGGTGTGTGTGGCGCGCTGAATGGCACATACAAGAAAAAAGGATTGTCTTTATTTTTATCAATAAAATTTACTGCCTCGTTGGCAAAGCGGAAAGTAATGTAGTCTTCAGGATAAACAGTTTTGTCATTTTGCTTAATAGCACAGTGGTTTCCCCTACCTTGATTCCACATGTGACGGTCGGTAAACTCACCCAATGGTGCATTTACAATATCAAGAGAATTTTCAGGGGCATACAAGGAAAACGCTTCTGTAAATCCATAGAAATAATCAAAGCCTCTTTGATTTGGAAGACAAGGTGAATGATAACCTAAATGCCATTTACCTACCATACCTGTTGCATAACCATTTTGTTTAAAAAATTCAGCCATAGTAAGTTGATCCAAAGGCAAGCCCTCATGCTTTACTTCTCTGCGCGAAGGCAAATCTTGTCCGCGCTCAATAGACCAGCATTCATCTTTTCGCATAAACATTTTGTAAAAACCTCGAACGATAAAACTACGTGGATACTTTTTGTGTGGTTGAAATTCAAAGCCAAAACGTTGTTGATAATTACCCGTGAGCAAACCTGCACGAGATGGTGCGCAAATAGCTGCCGAAGCGTAGCCTTCGTTAAACTTGCAACCATTTATTCCAATGCTATCAATATTTGGAGTGGGAACTACCTTACCCCCATAAGCCGAAACTTCGTACTTGCCTAAATCATCAGCAAGCAATACAATCACATTTAGCTTTTTATGTTGATTGGTAATCGTTTTATCACCACCCTTAAAGGATAACAATAAAAAAAAGGCTGATATTGATAGGATTAAACTTGCAGGATAAAAAATAATTTTTTTCACCGTTTTGCTTTTCTGTTATTACAAACTTAATCACTTAATCGAACAATATCGAAAGTAATACACACTTTAGTTTTCACTGTTTCCTGTGAAATAAGAGTTCTTTAATAATCTTCATCGTGTAGCGTTTTCCTAATAGTCAAATTCCTTGAGTGGTAATTTGACTTTTTAGATAAAACTGACATTAATCATTTGGAAAATTAGTTTCCCTTATTATGTTTGCGCTTAATTAGACTAAATCCAGATAAGGA
>CAZKHZ010000156.1:2662-8773 GCA_964552715.1 uncultured Chitinophagaceae bacterium
ATTCTACCAATTGCACTATTCGCAACTATTACTATTGGTCTTAACTCTTGCAAAAAAGATGATGACACCAAAAAGACTTACGATGTGCCAACTACCTACAATTTTGACAGTGTGGATTATAGCGGGCAAACAGCAAGATTGGATATGCTGGGTGAACTGACCACAGAAATGAAAAAAGGAAATATAAAAGGCACATCTGTAAGTGCTCAAAAACAGAAGGATATGTATGCAAATGAAAATAGTCCATTTGCAAATGCAACTTTAAACACAACTGGTAAAAGGTTAAAGGATAAAACATTTTTATCGGAGCAAACTGTGCTTGAAGGTTATATGGACGCTTTGGCAGCCGCAAGCCAAAGTGCAGTTGATGGTGCTAATGGCACAGCGGGTGTAGTTGGAACTTACCTTTGTGATGCAAACGGAATTGAACACATACAATGGATTGAAAAGGGAATTTTCGGTTCTGTGTTCTTCTATCAAATTGCTGAAGTTTATTTGGGCGATTCTAAGATTGGTGCATCAGTTGTTAAGAAAGACCGTCAACACCACTGGGATGAGGCATTTGGTTACTATGGTGTACCAAAAGATTTCCCAACCAACAAAACCGGCATTCGATACATTGGTAAATACGGTAACGACCGCGATGTGTTATTAGGTATTAATAGTACCATTATGAATGCCTACTTGAAAGGAAGAGCAGCTATCAACAATGATGATAATGCAGAAGTAACCAAACAGGCTGCCATCATTAAAGAAACCATTGAAAAAGTTTTAGCAGCAACTGCAATTAAATATTTGAATGATGCTAACAAAGGTTTTGGAAATGATGCCACGCGCAATCACACTGTATCAGAAGCAGTAGCATTTATTCGTGCTTTAAAATATAACCCAAGCAAAAAAATTAGCGATACTGAACTTACTACTTTACTAAGTACTATCGGTTCCAACAATTGGAATATTACGCAACAGAATATTACCGATGCGCGTAATTCTTTGAGTACTATCTATGGATTAGACGCAGTAAAAAATCAACTGTAATTTAAATGTTGCAAATATTCCAAGTTTATAAAACTTGGAATGTTTTGTTTAAAAACAAAACTAAATGAATAAACTTTTTACAATTTCACTTTTGTTATTCTTCATTTTTTCGCTCCCTTCTTGCAAAGAGAAAAAGGAAGACTTTGATAGAAAACCTCTATTGGAAAATATTGGTAACAATGTCATTATTCCCTCATATAAATCAGCTCATGAAAAAGCATTGGCACTTAAAGTAGCCATAGCAGATTTTAATAACTGGCCCGACCCGCAAAAACTTCCTGCACTGCGTGCGACATTTAAAGAGGCTTACCTTGCTTGGCAAGCGGTAGAAACTTACGAGTTTGGAAAAGGAATAGCTCAGGCGGCATCGCTCAATTCTTTTCCTACCGATTCTGCTAAAATTAGAAACAACGCACTCAAAGGAAATTATAACCTGCAAGCAGCTACTAATCTTAGTGCAAAAGGCTTTCCTGCTTTAGATTTTATTCTCTTTTCAATAAGTGATAATGACCTTATCAATCTCATTATTGATTTCCCTACTGCTAAACAGTATCTACAGGATATTGCAGATGATATTTCAGCTAACATTACTGCTACTTATGACAATTGGAATACTTCGCATATCAATACATTTATTTCAGCTACAGGTTTAGATATTGGCGGCTCCATTGGAATACTATGCAACTCTTGGGCGCAAATGACTGAACGCTCACGCAGAGAAAGAGTAGGCAATTCGCTGGGCTATGTTGGTTTGATTTCTACCGGCACTATCAATTCTAAATTATTAGAAGGCTTCTACGCAAACCAGTCAAAGGAATTAGTAATTGCCAATTTGCAAGCCGGAAAAAATCTGTTTACAGGTGGTGAAGGTGTCGGTTTTGATGATTATCCGCAAGTAAAAGAAGCAACATTTCAAGGTGTACCTTTAAATGTAGAAATCAGTAACCAATACGATAAATGTATTGCTGCTGCTAATGCCGTTAGCACAGATTTTAAAACTGCATTGCTAAACGATAAGCCCAAAATGGAAACACTGTTTCTAGAGTTGAAAAAGTTGACGGTACTTATAAAAGTTGACATGGCTTCGGCAATAGGTGTTACGATTAACTACACTGATAATGATGGTGACTAATTAGTCAATTGACTAATTAGCAAATGTGCTAATGACTAGAATTACCAACTTCCTAAACAAGCAAGTATCTGGCGCACCCTTGGTGTTGTTTCGCGTGGCGTTTGGTGTGATGATGGCGCTCTCAATACTTCGCTTTTGGGCTATGGGTTGGGTTGAACAAATCTACATCAAGCCTTCATTTTTCTTTACATACTATGGTTTTGAATGGGTAAAACCACTTTCTGCCAATGGCATGTATGCAGTGTTTGCGCTGATGTTATTAAGTGCCGTATTCATTGCCTTTGGTTTTGCTTATCGCATATCAAGTGTGTTGTTCTTTCTATTATTCACTTATGTAGAACTAATAGACAAAACCACTTACCTCAACCATTACTACTTCATCAGCATTATTGCATTGCTGTTATGTTTTTTACCTGCACATAGAATGTTTTCTTTAGATGTAAAGTTGGGCTTAACTAAAGCTTCATCTGCTTTTCCGCGATGGATGGTATTGAGTATTCAACTCCAAATGGCATTGGTTTATTTCTTTGCAGGTATCGCAAAAATCAATCACGATTGGTTGATAGAAGCATTGCCTTTGCGCATTTGGTTGCCCGTAAAAAATGACGCCCCATTCATCGGTGCATTATTGAATGAAACATGGGTGGCGTACATATTTAGTTGGTGCGGAATGTTGTTTGATACATTGATTCCATTCTTTCTTTTTTGGCGCAGAACTTCTTATTGGGCTTATGCCTTAGTAGTAATTTTTCATGTACTTACTGCCATACTATTTCCTGGCATTGGAATGTTTCCTTTTGTTATGATAGTGTGTGCAACCGTGTTTTTGCCGAGCGAGTTTCATGAATTCCTTTTAGGGACAAAGAACGAAGAACGAAGGACGGAAGCAGCCTCACTTGCAACGCGCAGCACGCAGCTCACAACTACTTTTTTCATCCTCCATTTTTCCATCCAACTACTCCTCCCCTTCCGTTATGTATTTTACCCCGAAAAATCTTTCTGGCACGAAGAAGGCTATCGCTTTTCGTGGCGGGTGATGTTGATGGAGAAGGCTGGTATGGCAACCTTTCATGTAAAAGATTCAGTCACCAAGCAGTTAACTGAAATACGCAATGCAGACTACCTTACTCCGCAACAAGAAAAGCAAATGAGCACCCAGCCCGATATGCTGTTGCAGTTTGCCAAACACTTAGCTTGGGTACACGAGCAACAAGGTTGGCACAAGCCCGAAGTGTATGTAGAAAGTTATGTGTCGTTGAATGGAAAAGGCAGCAGACAATTCATTAGAAATGATATAAACCTTGCCGCCCAAAATGACGGCTTTGCGCACAAACATTGGATACTGCCTTATGATTTCAAGAATGATAAAATGACAGTGAGATTGTGAGCAGATTTAAGATTTTAGATTTTAGATTTGAGATTTGGCGTACGCTCTTTTGTCGCAATAATTTCCCTCAACTTACATTTCATTTCTTAAGTCTAAATACTCAATACTTATTACTATCTACAGTTTTACTATTTTTCTCAATCACCACCACCGCCCAAACTTTCACCATTTCTGGTAATGTAATAGATGAAAACGAAGTGCCTGTTATTGATGCCAATATCAGATTAGAATACACCAAGCTCGAAACCAAAACAGATTCATTTGGCAACTTCTATTTTATAGATATTCCAAAAGGGAAATATGAAATAGAGGTGAAAGGCTCCTTGATTGAGCGCAAGGAATTTAGGATTAGCTTGAATGGCAATACTTCTTTACCCAACATAAAAGTGAAAAGCCGCGAGCGCAACCTTAGCGAGGTGGTGATTGAAAATAACACAGAATCTTTCGGCATCACGCGCATGAAATCGGTGGAGGGGGTTGCTATTTACGAAGGCAAAAAGAACGAGGTGATTTTGATGAAGGATGTGGTTGCCAACAAAGCAGTGAATGTATCGCGGCAGATTTTTGCCAAAGTGCCCGGGCTGAATATTTGGGAAAGCGATGCCGCTGGTTTGCAACTCGGCATTGCCACGCGCGGCTTAGACCCCAACCGCACTTCCAATTTCAACACGCGGCAAAATGGTTATGATATGAGTGCCGATGCTATCGGCTATCCCGATTCTTATTACGTGCCGCCTGCCGATGCCGTGGAGCGCATTGAGGTAATTCGAGGGGCGGCTTCGCTGCAATATGGTCCGCAGTTTGGGGGCATGTTGAACTATGTGTTGCAACGCCCGCCCACCAACCATAAAATTGAATGGACTAGCTACACCACTGCTGGCAGTTACAAACTGGTTAGCACCTTCAACAGTATTGCAGGCACGGTGAAATGTTTCAATTATTATGGCTTTTACAATTACAAGCAGGGCGAAAGCTGGCGACCAAACGGTAAATTCAATGTGCATAATGCATTCGCTTCTCTAGGTTATCAATGCAACGAAAAACTATCTATTCGTGCAGAATATACTTTGTCGAAATACGACACCAAGCAACCCGGTGGACTTACCGATGCACAGTTCGACAACAACCCCAAGCAAAGCCTGCGCAGCCGCAATTGGTTTTCTACCAACTGGAACATTATCGCGCTTTCATTGAACTACAAACACAGCGTTCACCATCAACTAAATATTCGTGCTTGGGGTTTCATTGGCAGTCGCGATGCACTTGGTTTTTTGGGCACTACAAACAGAACTGATGACATTACACAGAACCGCGATTTAATCAAGGACCAGTACAAAAACTTTGGCACCGAGGCGCGCTATATGTGGAAGTATTACATCGGCAAATACTTATCGAGTTGGTTGATAGGTGCGCGCTTCTACACGGGCACCACGCGCAAGCAACAAGGGCTGGGCGACAATGGCAGCAATGCCAACTATAAATTCTTAAACCCCGATAGTTTAGAAGGTTCTGATTATCGCTTTCCGGGGATGAACGTGGCGGTGTTTACCGAGCATGTTTTTAATCTTAATTATAGTATCAAAATTACCCCAGGCATTCGCTACGAGCATATTGAAACCAAGGCAGATGGCTACTATCGCCAAACTTTCTTTAATCAGTTTGATACTATTGTGAAACCCGAATCGCGCAGTCTTAGCCGCAACTTTGTGTTGTTGGGTTTGGGATTTTCGTGGGGGGCGTGGCGCAACACAGAGTTGTATGCCAATGTATCTCAAAACTATCGCGGCATCACCTTTACCGATATGCGCGTGGTGCGCGTAAATCAGTTGGTGGACCCTAACCTGCGCGATGAAAAAGGCTTTAATGTGGACCTCGGCTATCGCGGTGATTTTAATGAATGGCTACACTGGGATGCCAGCGCATTTTGGTTGCAATACAACAACCGCATCGGGCAGATTCAGCAGGTAGATTCGGCTTACAATATCTATCGCTACACCACCAATGTTGGCAGCTCGCGCGGCTTGGGTGCCGAGGTGTTTGTGGAAGCCGACTTATTTAAAGCAGCAAATATTTCAAACAAAGCGGGCAATCTTGCGCTGTACGTTACTTATGGTTTCACTAAAGCCAACTACATCAAATCGCCTTACAAAAACGTGATTGGCAAAGCCCTCGAATTTGCCCCGCAGCACACTTTGCGTTGTGGTATGCACTACCGATACAAGCAATTTATCACCAGTATTCAGGGGCAGTTTGTGTCAGCGCAATTTACCGATGCCACCAATGCAAACTTCACCGCAACGGGAGTGAACGGAACTATACCCGCTTATTACACAATGGACTGGAGCGCGCGCTACACCTTTAAATGTCTACAACTGATAGCGGGCGTAAATAACTTCACCAACAATATTTACTTCACCCGCAGAGCCGTAAGCTATCCCGGACCCGGCATTATTCCTGCCGAGCCGCTCACCTTCTTCGTTACGCTTGGCTTCAAGCTTAATAATGATATAAAGAAGGAGCGGTGGAATAGTTTTAATTAAGGGATTAGCTGTTA
>CAZKHZ010000157.1:0-8723 GCA_964552715.1 uncultured Chitinophagaceae bacterium
TAGAGGGCAGACACGAATGTGTTTTGCTATTTGGAAAGTTATAGAGGGCAGACACGAATGTGTTTTGCTATTTGGAAAGTTATAGAGGGCAGACACCAATGTGTTTTGCTGTTTGGAAAGTTATAGAGGGCAGACACCAATGTGTTTTGCTGTTTGGAAAGTTATAGAGGGCAGACACGAATGTGTTTTGCTATTTTAAAAGTTATAGAGGGCAGACACCAATATGTTTTGTTAATAAACTTAGCAGCATAGTACGTAGTGAAGTAGTCTGTGTAGGTGTTTAATTTTTACAAAATGAATACACCAGCACTTTCAAATTGCAGCAGCATAATAAACGCCTTGCATACTAAAAACCTTAAAGTTTCGTTTTAAAT
The DNA here is from genome assembly GCA_964552715.1 of uncultured Chitinophagaceae bacterium. Taxonomy (GTDB): domain Bacteria; phylum Bacteroidota; class Bacteroidia; order Chitinophagales; family LD1; genus UBA7692. The sequence goes on from CAZKHZ010000157.1 coordinate 375, forward strand.
AAAATTTACTGCGCTGCAAGATTTGGAATTTAGCAATTAGCCTATTATTTTTATGCTACACAACCTACCCTTGCAGGCAGGTAAAAAACTATCGGTTATGTTTCTGTTCAACTACGTTTATCTCTCGCCTACCTTAAATCTAAAATCTCAAAGCCTTGCTATTCGAGCATCCTACCTTATTGCAGATGAGGCATACATCTGTGGCGATTTAGACTACTCTGTTTTTATTGATAAAAACTTCTACACCACTAACCCTCAATTTGCAGCCGAGATAATGTTGTTAGAAGAGAAAGACCCCGAAGCCCAAAAGGCTTTGAAGGAAACTATAAGTACCCTGAAGCAATTCAAAACCATGAAACATAAAACCGGAAAGTTGATTGTTTTTCAAAAGCAAGTCGAAAAAATGGTAATGAATGCATGGCAAGAGTTCCGCACTAGGTTGGTAGCTGCTTCCAAATCCACAGGCTTATCTGAACTTAGCAAAATACCCGAAAGCGATAGTTTGGGCGTTTTGTGCTCCTCATCTACAAATGCCGAAGAAGATAGTAAAAACGCCATACCATGTAGTAGAATACTGCTGCTGGAAATGCAAGATGACAATGTACCAACAGCACAAAATTATTTTATGTTGCCTTACGAATATACCGCCATGTATCGGGCAGATACCACAACGGGTTTCGACTTTACCAACTGGAATGAAAGCAACCTTTCTTTCTTCAACATCAATATACTTACAGCAACAGAGCTAATGCTTGTGCGCACACAACTGCGCCCCGTAGCAAAGCCATTTTGCGAAGCCATAGATAAATGGAGTGCCATGTTGCCTACCTTTACAATCTATGCTCAAAGCTACGGCTGGTATCAGCAATTTGTAAAACCCGCAGCAGCCGCCCTTCAGCAGGCAATAGATGCCAACGAAATCCTCAGTGCCATACCTCGGCTTAGCGGCAACAATGTTATAACAACCGTGCACATTGGCGAAGCACCTACCGAAGCACTATGGTTGTTTTTTGATATGCACCAAAACATTGCTGATGAAACCAAAAAGGTGCTTCAAAAGCCCGAGGCAAAAGCATTTGCAGCAAAAAGAAAACCATACTTTTCAATGAATTTTATTGACGAAGCCAAAAGTGAAATTCAGCAACCTAATGGCAACGAAGAAATTGTTCCGGTAAAAAAATTTATATCATTTGACTAACATAAACCTACAATTATGAGCAAGTACAACAACCAAAACCAAAACCAATTGCAATATCACAAGGTGCATATTGCCAAAATGGAAAATGTGCTCGACTTTGTTGAACTCAAATCCTTCTGCGATTTTGTTCTTCAAAACCAGATCAAAACCATTTTTTATGTTGAAGAAAATGCAACAGAAGCATCGCGTTTTGCGGTCACCTTTAAAGGCACATTGGCGCGGGTGCTTACAGATGGCTATCAAACAATAGAAGACTACAAAGACTCCTGCAGTAAGAAGTTTGAAACTGCACAACAGTATTACGAAGCCACTAAAAAGGGATTCAACAATTTTCAAGAATTTCAACTAGCATCAGAATCAGGTTTAAAAGAAAAACAAGAGTTGGATAAACTGCGCCAAGAGGGCTACATAGAAGGTGTGCAAAAATTCAATGATTTAGAGCGCACCATACTTCATGCCGATATAGCTGCCATGCAATTTGCGAATCCTGCCCAGCTTAAAACCTTCGTTACAGAAAAAGGCTTTAAGGATTTTGCTTCTTTTTTTGAAGCTATACGGCTTGGCTTTGCAGATAACCTCATCTACAATATTGCCAAAGACCACGAATATAAAAATGCACAAGACCATCAAGCCGGGCTAAACGGCAACTTTATTAATGGCGCAGATTACTATGTAGCACAAGAAAGAGGTGTGCCCAACTACGCACAGTTGATGCTATATGGCGAATTTGAGGCGGTAAATAGAAACCTGCCCAATGATGCCTGTGCCACAATCATTTTGCTTTCAAAAGCCGAGCAATACAAAAAGATTTCCATCAACAAGCTTTACGACCACTTAAACAAGCACCTGGAAATGTATAAAGACAGCGACACAGGAGCATACTATAGCTGGTTCAAAACATCCATAAATAGCAAAGAAGACCTGATTGCTTTTATCACTACCAACGAGCAAATAAAAAAGTTCGGCACCTACGATACCGATGGCGAATACTTTGAAACCAAGCGCCTGCAACAACGCAAAATTGTGATTGATGGCAGCAATGTAGCTCACAATTCCAAAAACGGACAAACAGGCAGCAAGCCTTTGATTGAAAATATAATTAAGCTTGTAAAGGAGTTGCGCAAACGTGGTTTTGAAGACATAAAAGTAATATCCGATGCCTCGCTAAGGCACCGCATCAGCGACCACAACAAACTGGATGAACTGAAAAAAATGGTAGATTATATGGAAGCACCTGCCGAGCGTGCAGCCGATTTGTTTATCATCAGCTATGTGCGCCAACAACATTGCCTGCTGCTAAGCAACGACACCTTCCGCGAATGGAAAACACAAGACCCTTGGGTAGCCGAAAACATAGACTTTTATCGCCTGTCGTTTATGATAAATCAAGATACGGTGCTGCTACCCGATGTGAAGGATTGAAATTAAGTTTTGAGATAAGAGAAAGCTCCAAAAAATTATTTTCAAATTTCCAAATCAGCAATTTGATGTTTTGCGGCTTCTTCGGTTCAGTAAAAGTTTCCTGCGCTTCCTCTGTTTCTTTCAACACCTCGCGTGTTAACAATTCTGCAAGTCTTTACCCTGTAATAGTTTCACGGTTTACAAAGAATGATTCTAAAATGAGACATCGGCAAAAAAATTACGCAATTACTTTTGGTATTTCGCTTTGGGGGTTCATATTTGCGCGTCAAAAAAATGACAATTCGATGACAAATGTGTATTGTTGGTCGCTAGATCAAATCACTAAAAGTTCAAAATATAGCCTTCTAAGCCTGGCGTTTTCTGCCGTGCTGTTGCTGTTTTCTACATTCTCCTTTGCACAAGATGCTGCTAAGATAGCCGAGGGTAAAGTTCTTTTTAAGGCTAACTGTGCTTCTTGTCACAATCCATTGCAAAATGCTACTGGTCCTGCGCTAAAAGGCGTTTCGGCTCGTTGGGATGCTGCCGGAGACGACAAAGGCAAAACTGGTAAACAGCATTTGTATGATTGGGTTCGCAATTGGAATACACCAGTTAAAGCTGGTTATGCGTACGCTGTTACCATGAGCAATTGGGCGCCTTCTCAAATGAACTTATTTCCTGCGCTTAAGGATGAAGAGATAGAAAAGATGTTGTTGTACGTTGATAATTCCGAGGTTAAAGCAGCAGGTGCGACCGCAACTACTGCCGCTCCAATTGATGATGCAAAAGCCGAATCTACTTCACCTGGCATGGCTACTTACTTATTCGTAGCTTTCTTGATTGCCTTGGTTTTAATCCTTGTTACGGTTACTAAAAAATTAGATCGCATCGTTGCCGAGAAAAAAGGCGAAGTGCTTCCTGGTGAAGACAACACTCCTTTCTGGAAAACCCGCAAGTTCAAAGCAGCTTTTATATTATTAGCGGTAATTTTCACTTTCTATCATTTGGTAGATGGAGCTATTCACTTCGGTCGCCAGCAAGGTTACCAACCGGCTCAGCCAATCAAGTTCTCGCACCAGTTGCACGCTGGCAAACACAAAATCGAATGTCAGTATTGCCACTCAACTGCGGCAGTTGGAAAACATAGCAACATTCCTTCGGTTAATACTTGTATGAACTGCCACAAAAACGTTCAACAAGGTCCTGAATATGGCAAAGCAGAGATTGCAAAAATCTATGCAGCAGCAGGTTGGGATGTAGAAACACAAAAATATGTTGCCGACCCTCAGCCAGTTGAGTGGGTTCGTATTCACAACTTGCCTGACCACGTTTATTTCAACCACGCGCAACACGTAAATGTGGGTAAAATTGCTTGTCAAAACTGCCACGGTCCAATTCAAGAAATGGCTGAGGTATATCAATATGCACCGCTTTCTATGGGATGGTGTGTAAACTGCCACCGCCAATCAGAGGTTACTCAATTCGCTTCAAACAACTATTATTCTACTTACGAAAAAATTCATGAGGAATTGAGGAGCAAGAAGATTGATAAAGTTACCGTGGAAAGAATCGGAGGTACTGAATGTCAAAAATGTCATTACTAAAATAGAAACAAGAAATCAGAAAACAGAGAACAGAATTGCTGAAGTTTTTTACTTGTAACTCGCAACTCACAACTCGCAACATAAAGTAACATGGCAGATAAAATATATTGGAAAGGTTTAGAAGAAAAGAATCAACATACAGCTTTCACCGTGGTGGAGGACAAAGAGTTTGTTGAACAACTTCCTGTGTTGGGCAGTGCAGCAGATGCCATCACCACTGCGGGAAGCACTAACAGAAGAGACTTTCTTAAAATGTTGGGCTTTAGTGTAACTGCCGCTACCATAGCTGCAAGTTGCGAAATACCTGTGCGCAAGTCTATTCCTTACGCTTGGAAGCCAGAGGAAGTTGTGCCCGGTGTAGCTAATTACTATGCTTCAGCATTTTTTAGCGCAGGCGAATACAATGCCATCGTGGTTAAATCACGCGAGGGTCGTCCAATAAAAATTGAAGGAAATAAATTAAGCGTAGTTACTAAGGGCGGCACATCTGCCCGTGCACAGGCATCGGTGTTGAGTTTATATGATGGCGGACGTTACAAAAACGCACGCAGAGGAAAAGAAAATATTTCTTGGGAAGTAGCCGATAAGGAAGTTAAAGAAAAGTTAGACGCTTTAAAAGCGGCAGGCAGCAAAGTGGCATTGTTCACTACAACCATCGCAAGCCCGTCCACACTAGCAGTTATTAAAGATTTTATCGCAGCATATCCAAATGTTGAGCATCATGTCTATGATGCTATTTCTTATTCAGGTTTGTTAGATGCCAACCAACAATCTTTTGGTGTTCGCGCTATTCCAAACTATCAATTTGCAAATGCAAAAGTGATAGTGGGTGTAGGTGCCGATTACTTGGGAACTTGGTTGAACCATACAGAATATGAAGGTGATTGGGCGGTGAACCGCAGAGTGTCTAAGGACAGAAAAACCATGTCACAAACTTTCCAAATAGAAAGTATGCCAACGGTTACTGGTTTCAAAGCCGATGTGCGCGTGCCGGTAAAACCTGCCGATGAGGAAGCAGCTTTAATCACTATTTACAACCTAGTTACAGGAAACAAATTAGCCGGTGGTTTACAAAATGTAAAAGTTGAAGCGGCAGCAAAAGCATTGTTAGCAGCAAAAGGCGAAGGTCTTTTGGTAAGCGGAAGTAATGATGTGAATGCGCAGTTATTGGTGAATGCTATCAATTCAACTTTGGGTAACTATGGCAAAGCATTGTCTTTCGACCGTCCTGTTTACTTGAAAAAAGGTTCTGATAAAGCAGCAGCAGATTTATACGAAGGTTTAAAAAGCGGTGCGTTGAAAGGCGTTTTGTTCTTTGAATCAAATCCGGTTTACAATCATCCTAAAGGAAAAGAATTAGCTGAGTTGATTTCAAAAGCAGCATTGAGTGTTTCTTTTGCCAATCGTTTAGATGAAACTTCATCAGTTTCAGGATATGTTTTGCCTGACAATCACTACTTAGAAAGCTGGAGCGATTTAGAAATTAAGGAAGGTATTTTGAATACAATTCAACCTGTAATTTCAAAATTATTCGACACTCGTCAATTTCAGGAAACATTGCTGGCATACAGCGGCAAGCCTGCAAACTACTACGAGTATGTTCAAAAATATTGGGAAGCCAACGTTTATACTAAACAAAGTAAATACAACGGATTTTGGGCATTTTGGGATACTACCATTCACGATGGTGAAGTAGTATTAAATGTTGCTCCTGCCGCTACATCAGCAGGCAATCCAAATATAACTGCTGCGGGTGAAGCTTTGGCAAAAGAAATTGCTGGCTACGGAGAAAATCAAATCAAATTATTTGAGTCACTTACGGTAGGTGATGGTACTCATGCCGACAATCCTTGGTTGTTAGAAACTCCTGATCCGGTAAGCAAAATTACTTGGGATAACTTCATAGCTGTAAGCCCTAAGTTTGCTGAGAAGAATGGCTTGAATCCTGATGTTGACTTGAAAGATTATCATGTTATCAAGTTGAAAGCTGGTGGACAGGAAGTTGAATTACCTGTAGTTCCTATTCCTGGAACACCAGATGGAACTTTTGGTATTGCACTTGGTTTCGGCAGAACTGCTGTAAATCACGATTTGCTGAAAAACGGTAAAAACGTTTATCCACTTTTGGCATCAGGCACTGGAATTATTGGTGGTGTTACATTCACTAAATCAGGTAGAACTGAAAAATTAGCCATCACGCAAACACACCATAACCTTACACTTAAAGGCTTGGGAGGTGTTAAAACACGTAAGATTGTAAAAGAGTCAACACTCGAAGAATACATTAAGAATCCACATGCTGGCAACGAAGATCGTGCCCGCATCATGGAGGAGATGGTAACTTTGTATCCTACATTTGAGCGTCCAGGTCATCATTGGACTATGGCTATTGACTTGAACACTTGCACAGGTTGCAGTGCATGTGTTGTAGCTTGTAATGCAGAAAATAACGTTCCAGTTGTAGGTAAAGATCAGGTAACTCGTGCTCGCGAAATGCACTGGTTGCGTATTGACCGTTATTTTGCTGGTAGCGAAGAAGACCCTACTGTAGTTTTTCAACCTATGCTTTGTCAGCACTGCGATAACGCACCTTGCGAAAACGTTTGTCCGGTAGCAGCTACCAACCATAGCAGTGAGGGAACCAACCAAATGATTTACAACCGTTGTATTGGTACTAGATATTGCTCAAATAACTGCCCTTATAAAGTTCGTAGATTCAACTGGTATGACTACGCTGGTAACGATAGCTTCGATAAAAAATGGGGCACTGGTAATGATGAAGGTTTGGCAGCATACCAAATAGGTTTGCGCGAGCCAGTATCTCGTATGGTGTTGAACCCTGATGTTACTGTTCGTTCACGTGGAGTTATCGAGAAATGTTCTTTCTGTGTTCAACGTTTGCAAGAGGCAAAATTGACTGCTAAAAAAGAAGACAGGGTGTTGAGAGATGGCGATGCACAAGTAGCTTGTCAAACAGCTTGCCCAACAGGAGCTATCACTTTTGGCGATAGAAACAATAAAGAAGCAGCGGTAACCAAGTTATTCAATGATGAAAGAACCTTCGGTGTAATTGAGGAAATTCACACATTACCGAATGTTGTTTACTTGACACAAATTAGAAATACGGAAGCTGAAACTGCGAAAGCATAATTTTTAAAATTTTCAAACAAGCATAAAAAATGCACGCTTACGAATCGGAATTTAGGGAGCCACTCATAGGACCTTCGGTAAAAAGTTACACGCAGATTACTGACGAGTTGGTAAGACCTACGGAAGGATCACCACCACTAAGTTGGTGGATTTTGTTCAGTCTTATGGCTACTGGATCTATGTTTTTCCTTTTTTGTTTAGGATGGACAATTTGGTTTGGTATCGGAACGTGGGGTTTGAATAAAACTATCGGTTGGGCTTGGGATATCACCAATTTCGTTTGGTGGATTGGTATCGGTCACGCTGGAACCTTGATTTCTGCAATCTTGTTACTTTTTCGTCAACGCTTCCGTACTGGTATTAACCGTGCCGCAGAGGCGATGACCATCTTTGCGGTAATTTGTGCGGGTATCTTTCCTTTATTGCACACAGGTCGTCAATGGTTAGATTTTTTCATTTTCCCTTACCCCAACACGCGTGGTCCGCTTTGGGTAAACTTCAACTCTCCGTTGTTGTGGGATGTATTTGCGATTTCAACTTACTTCACCGTTTCTTTATTGTTCTGGTATTCAGGTTTGATGCCAGACTTTGCAACCATTCGCGACAGAGCTAAAGGAAAGACAAGAAAATTCATTTACAACGTATTGTCGTTTGGATGGCAGGGAACTGCAAAACAATGGCAACGTTTCGAATCACTTTCATTGGTACTGGCGGGTCTTTCTACACCGCTTGTATTGTCGGTTCACACGATTGTATCATTTGACTTCGCAACTTCTGTAATACCAGGATGGCATACTACTATCTTCCCTCCATACTTCGTGGCTGGTGCCATTTTCTCGGGTTTTGCAATGGTAGAAACCTTGATGTTGATTACACGCAAGGTTTTCAAATTAGAAGATTACATTACCATCAACCACATTGAGTCAATGAATAAAATCATTGTATTGACTGGTTCAATTGTAGGTATAGCTTACTTAACAGAGTTGTTTATTGCTT
>CAZKHZ010000158.1:0-8679 GCA_964552715.1 uncultured Chitinophagaceae bacterium
CCGCCTTTACCACTGCGGCAACAAATTTTTACGTAGTCAATGAAGTTTTCCATGAGATAAAGGCGGGTTTTTAAAGTGTAAGATTTTTAATTTAAGACTTAATCACAAGAACGCCTTTTTTAGAATGTTGTTCTTATATTTTACCCTTTGGTGTGAGCCCACAACTACCAAGGATGCTTTTCTTGCGTTAATTAATTTATTGGGAGTTTACGAATTCTATATTTCTTTTCTGTAATCAACAGCACCGTTCCGTCTGTTAGATTTTCTGCATAGTTTTCTAAAATAGTTTCGAGATGCTTGATAACATTTCCGGGTGTTTGGTTTTGTAATCTAAAAATTATCACCGAGGGTTGAGTTGCCTGTAAATGAAAAAGTATTTCTCCGAAGTCGAGGTCAAAGGTTAAGATGATTCTGCTTTCACTAACGGTTTTTTGAAAAACCATATCATCCGTAAGTCTTTGTAGTTGTTCATCAACTAGGTGTGCCGCGTCATATCCATTTTGTGTCAACCATTTTGTAACGCTGGAAGACACCCCCATGTCGCAAAGAAATTTATGATGTTTTTCAGGCGGCATAAACTTCATCAGTAGCAAGCCATGCTGCATATTTAAGACATTCAACTATGTCTGCAGATTCAAGCAAAGGATATTCTTTAAGTATTTCTTCTTCTTTCATTCCATTGGCAAGGAGGTTTAAAATCAAAGAAACAGGTATGCGCATATTCCTTATGCATACTTTACCTTGCATCAATTGCGGACTATATGTTATTCTCTCAAAGGAAGTCATGATTCGAAGATAAGTAATTTGATTTACGAAACATTTAATGCTTATCTATTTCTGTACTTAATAAAGCAAAAATTTCTTCAACAGTTCCTTCGCCTCCAATATCTACCAACTTGTTTTGCTTAGCGTAGAAATCTGCCAAAGGCGCGGTTTTGTTTTTGTATTCTATTACACGGTTGCGCACAATTTCTCCGTTTTGATCATCGTTTCTGCCACTGGTTTTGCCTCTATCTAAAATTCTGCGCGTCAATTCTTCTTCACACACCTTTAATGACAAAACAGTTTTGATAGGTGCGTTGTATTTATCCAACAAATCATCTAAAGCAATTGCCTGCGCCACGGTGCGCGGAAAGCCATCGAATGTAAAGCCCTTCACATCCTTGGTATTGGCAAGTTTGTTTCCAATCATGCCAATCACTACTTCATCAGGCACCAAATCGCCTTTATCCATCAAGGCTTTTGCCTCTAAACCTAATTTGGTTTGCGCAGCAATTTCTGCACGCAACATGTCGCCTGTAGAAAGGTGAACCAAATTGTATTTAGTAATAATATTTGTTGCCTGTGTGCCCTTGCCGCTTCCCGGAGGACCAAACAATATGATGTTTAGCATAGCCTTGAATTTTTTAAAAGGAGGGCGAAGATAGTTTTTTAGGTTGAAAGGGTAAAAGCGCAGTGTTTAGTTATTGACAATGAATTGATTTACAGATGAAGAAAAATATTGGGCTATAGCTTTTGCAACAATTTAGGCATTAATTCGCTCCTAGTTTTACGTCCTGTTTTGTTTTTACGAAAGGTATGTTTTCTCTACTATTTAGCCACTAATCTTATAAAAGCTATTTTAGCCCGCGCAAAAAACGAACAGTAGAAAAACTTATGGCAAATTTTGAACTCATCATGCCCAAAATGGGCGAAAGTATTACCGAGGCAACCATCCTTAAATGGCTAAAAAAACCTGGTGATAGTATTCAACAAGATGAAGCTGTTTTAGAAATAGCAACCGACAAAGTGGACTCTGAAGTGCCTTCAACGGTGAGTGGTGTGTTGGTTGAAATTCTTTTTAAAGAAGGTGATGTGGTGCCTGTGGGCAAGGCGGTTGCCATCATTTCTAACGAGGCAGTTGCGGCAAATGTAAGTGTAACACCACAAGCAACTGCTCCGGTAAAAGCTGCCGTAACATCCCCTTCGGTTTCAACAGCTACAGCACCAGCGGGCGTTGTTACATCCGACAGATTTTATTCTCCATTGGTATTAAATATTGCGCGACAAGAAGGCATTGGCATGGCTGAATTGGAGGCTATGCCGGGCACAGGAGCCGGAGGCAGGGTTTCTAAAAAAGATATACTGGCTTTTGTAGAACAACGCAAAACCGCACCACAGCAACAAGCACAAACAGTAGAAGTGGCGCAGGTAACAAAGCCAGCGGAAGTGGTGCAGGCGGCTCCAGCAAAAAGCTACAGCGGCAACGTGGAGATTATTGAAATGGACAGGATGCGCAGGTTGATTGCCGACAACATGGTGAAGAGCAAGCAGACTTCTGCGCACGTTACTTCGTTTGTGGAAGCCGATGTTACCAACCTGGTGTTGTGGCGAAACCGCATGAAGGATAAGTTCAAAGAGCGCTATGGCGAGAACCTAACTTTTACACCCATATTTATTGAAGCAATTGTGCGCGCCTTGCAAGATTTTCCGTTGGTAAACAGCAGCGTGGACGGCACTAATATTATTGTAAAAAAAGACATAAACATTGGTATGGCTGCCGCTTTGCCTACGGGCAATTTGATAGTGCCGGTGATAAAAAATGCCGACCAATTGAACCTTGTGGGTCTAGCAAAACAGGTGAATAGCCTTGCCAACCGTGCGCGCAGCAACAAGTTGAAACCCGAAGATATTGAAGGGGCTACTTACACGGTTTCAAACGTGGGCACTTTTGGAAATTTGATGGGCACGCCTGTTATTCTTCAACCGCAAGTGGCTATTATGGCTACGGGTGCCATCAAGAAAAAACCAGTGGTGATTGAAACCGAAGAGGGCGACACCATTGGCATCCGCCACATGATGTTCTTAAGCCACAGCTACGACCATCGCATCATTGACGGCTCGCTGGGCGGAAGTTTTGTGCGCAGGGTGGCTGATTACTTAGAGGCTTTTGATGCTAAGAGAGAGTTGTAGAATATCATAGAGCTGTTAAGGATTTGTATTATAGGATTTAGTAGTATAGCAAGTAGAAGGTTCGCAAGGCGAAACGTTGTTATGAAGGAACTTATCATTCTTCAACTAAATTAAATATGCTTCGTGAAAAACACCAAGCACGGCTGAAAATGCATTTAGGATTGAGATTGAACCTTAGAGGTCGGAATTAGGGCTTAGGCATCAAACTTATAGCCGATGCCTTTGATGGTTTTGAAGTTTTCGTCACCAAGTTTTTCGCGCAGTTTGCGGATGTGCACATCAATGGTGCGGTCGCCCACAATGGTTTCGTTGCCCCACACTTTGGTAAGTATTTCTTCGCGTTTAAAAACACGCCCAGGTTTGCTGATAAGCAAATTCAGCAGTTCAAATTCTTTGCGCGGCAGCGCAATTTCCACTTCGTTTTTAATTACTAAATATCGCTCTCTGTCAACGGTAATTCCTCCGGCAGTAACCTTAGTTTGTTTTTCGGTGCCCTCCAATCTGCGCATCAGGGCGCGAATGCGGCTTACAAAAACACGCGGTTTGATGGGCTTGGTGATGTAATCATCGGCACCCACTTCAAAGCCCGCAATTTGCGAATAGTCTTCATCGCGTGCAGTAAGAAATGTTATGATAGTGTTTTTAAATTGAGGCAGGTTGCGCAGCTCGCGGCAAGTTTCTATGCCATCCAATTTAGGCATCATCAGGTCTAAAATAATAATGTGGGGCATTACCTTTTTGGCAATCTCAATACCGTCCATGCCGTTGGTAGCCGTATGTACCCAAAAGCCTTCACGCTCAAGGTTATACTTCATAAAGTCTAACACATCCGTTTCATCATCCACTAACAACACCTTAATATCATTGGTATCCATCACCGTAATTTTGTGCAATACTATTCCGCCAAAGTTATGTTTATGTTAAGCAAACGGCAAGTGATTATTTGCAATAAGTATTTTTTTGGGTGAAAAGGGGACTTTTGCAACCGTGCCTCGCCCTCCGTCACCCATCCTGTTTCTTTAAGAATGTGCCGAAAGTATCGTGCCTTTACAAGCTCCAAAGCCGATGCGCTTGTTGCCTGATTGCGCAAAGGCGCGCAAAGTTACCGTGTCGCCATCTTCCAAATATTTGCGCACCGAGCCATCGGGCAGGGTAATAGGTTTCTTGCCTCCTTCTGTGATTTCTAAAAACGAACCCAGCGAATCGGTTGTTGGTCCGCTGATGGTGCCGCTGGCATACAAATCGCCCACTTTAATGTTGCAACCATTCACGGTGTGATGTGCCAATTGCTGGCGCATGCTCCAATACAAATATTTCATATTGCTACGCGAAACAACAGCCGATGTGCCGCTCGAAGTGGTAAGTTCCACCTCCAATTGAATATTAAAATTGTTGTTGCCACTTTGCTGAAGATAAGGCAGCACCTCCGGCTCCTGCTTTGGCGAAGCCACTCTAAAATCATTCAAGGCTTCAATAGGTACAATCCAGCAAGAGGTAGTTGAGCCAAAGTTTTTTCCAAGAAAAGGACCCAGCGGCACATACTCCCACTTTTGAATATCGCGCGCACTCCAGTCATTAAAAATCAGCAAACCAAAAATGTAATCTTCGGCAGAAGCAGTAGTAACCGATTCGCCCAAGGCGGTTTCTTTACCAATCACAAAAGCCATTTCTAATTCAATATCCAAAGCCTTGCTTGCACCAAACGAAGGCACTTCAGCATCATCAGCTTTCGTTTGCCCCTTGGGTCTGCGGATTGGTGTGCCGCTCACCACAATAGATGAAGCGCGACCGTGATAGCCCACCGGCAAGTGTTTCCAATTTGGCAACAAAGGATTGTCGGGGCGAAAAAGTTTACCAACGTTAGTTGCGTGCTCCACACTTGAATAGAAATCAGTATAGTTTGGAATGTGAATCGGCAAAAGCATTTCGGCATCGCTTTGCAAAACCATCGCTTCATTCTTCAAAGAATAATCATCGCGCAGCTCGGTATTATCGGAGGCAAGCAACTCCTGCAATCGAGCGCGCACTTTGTTTGTTACAGGTTTGCCCAATGCAATAAAATCGTTCAAAGTAGATTTTGAAAACACATCCACATCTTTCACAATACCGCTGAATTTTCCGGCAGAAGCCAACACATTCAAATCAATAATATGCTCGCCAATAGCCACGCCTGCACGCGGGTTTTTATTTTGTGTTTTAAAAATTCCGTAGGGTAAATTGTAAATAGAAAAATCTGATTCGGCAGGAACTTCTATCCAGCTTGAAAGCACTTCACTCATACTTGATTTGTTTTGCGCGGTAAACATATCATTTATGTAGAAAAGGGAAGGGTGGCGAGGGACGAGGGACGTTTACAGCCGCCCCCCGTCCCTTTTCGTCCCTCGTCCCTTGCTATTGCTTTTCACAAATCTTCCCACAACATTTTCATTATTGGGTATTATTTTTTTTTCTTGTGGCAATGTTGCAAGATGAAGTTGTTGACCCACCCATCAAATGGAACCGAATATGGTTGCCTGTTTTGCTAAGTGTGGCAGTTTCAATATATCTGATTGCTACAAATTTTAATCCTGCGGCACTCCACAAAATAGAACTATCCAAACAACTAGTTGCGGGATTGTTTTTTGCTCTTCTCACCGTTTTGTTGCGCGATGCAGCCTATATGTATCGCATCAGAATTATCACCGGAAACAAACTTAGTTGGTGGGTTAGTTTGCAAGTAATTTTATTGTGGGAGTTTGGCAGTGCAGTAACACCAGGTGCTGTTGGCGGCATTGCACTTGCACTTTTTATTTTGCGTAAAGAAGGCATCAGTTATGGGCAAACCATCGCTACCATCATGCTCACTACCATCTTAGATAACTTAGCATTTGTGTTAGTTTTTACTGGGCTTGTTGTGTATCATGGCACAAGCATGTTTTCGATAGATGCGCAATGTGCCGATTTAGAAGGGCATCAAATATTGCAGGGTTTGCGTGCGCTTTCAAAAGGTGCATGGATTGTGTATGGGGTGCAAATTATAGCAACCGTTTTTTTGCTTACCGGCTTGTTTTTCAGCCCCGCCTTGGCTAAGAAATTTTTCTACAATATAGCTTCTTGGCGATTGCTTTCGCGGTTTCAAAATAGCCTGCAACACTTAGGCGATGATTTAGTAATTACATCTACGGCATTTGCCAAACAGCCATTTTCATTTTGGTCAAAAATTATTGTGTTCACTTTAATAAGCTGGGTAAGCCGCTATGCTTTAGTGAATGGTTTGATGTTTGCGTTTGCGGATGTTTCGCTGAACATGGGCGAAGTGTTTGCGCGGCAATATGTGTTATGGACATTTTTGTTGGTGCCTTCCACACCCGGAGCCAGCGGCTTGGCAGAGTTAAGTTTTATAGCCTTGAATTGTGAGTTTATACCCGCAGGATTATCGGCAACTGTAGCTACTGTTTGGAGGTTATACAGCTACTATATTTACATCATTCTTGGCGTTATTGTATTACCTAAATGGTTGAAAAGAGTAAGTTCAAAAGCAACAATAACTACTTCAGATAAAGTGCTCTGATTTCATCAATTTGCTCGTTCATTTTTTCGCAAGCATCAACCGAAAAGGCAATCATTTCTTTGGCTTCGCTATCTAATTTATTGTCGGCTTTTTTCTCTAATAATTGAAGAAAGCCAGCAATGCTACGCAGCGGAGTTTTGAGTTGATGGTAGCTTTGGTAGGTAAAATCTTTTAGTTGTTTATTTTTTTCTTCAAGGGCTTTGTTCAGTGCATCTCGATTTTCTACTTCATCAATCACGCTTTGATAGAAAAGAAAACACACCACTAAAACTACTGCAAAAGCAAGAAAAATCAGCGCTAGAATGAAAAGGCTGTATTTGCTGAGTTGCATTTGCTTTTTCAGCAATTGATTATCTAATGAAACAATATTTGGTTCAATGATATGGCGAATGCTATCCATAATAATTTTTCCGCGCTCGCGCTTTATCATATCAATTGCCTCTTGCTTATTGCCTAGCCTATAAATTGCAAGAGTTTGCTCCATGATTTGAAATTTACTGGCAGCTAAACGCTCTAATTGCACGTGCTGTTCCTTGGGTAAAACAATAAATTCTTTTACATCACTTAATTCTTTTTCTAACACCTTGATGTCTTGCAAGGCGAGATAGTATGGTTGCAGAAAAACATCTTTTTCAGTAAGCAAAAAGCCACGCTGCCCAGTTTCGGCATTCAGTAATTCCACAAAAAGGGTGCGTAGGTATTTTTGCGTTAGAGCGTACGCATCAATTTCGTCAGATAATCTTTGAGATTGTTTGTAAACAAGCCAACTTGATGCTGCGATTATCAGCAACAAACTAGGTGTAAAAATCAACAGAAAAATAAAACGCTTATTCAGTTTCATACAATAAGGTTTAGTAGAATATAAATATGTTGTTTAACGCAAAACAGCATTTATTTATTGCGTTGCTCCCAAGCCCAAGCGGTGCGCATCATATCGTCTAAGGTGCGGGATGGATTCCAGCCTAAGCGTTGTTTTGCTTTATCGTTGTTGGCATAGATGGACATTACATCGCCTTCTCTGCGCGGTGCTTTTGTGTAGTTGAGTTTTGTGCTCGACACTCTTTCAAAAGATTCAATTGCTTCTAAAACTGTTACACCGTTTCCGGTGCCAAGATTGAATACTTCGCAGTTGCTTTTGTTATTTTCAGCAATAGAGAATTGCAGGGCTTTGGTGTGCGCGTTTGCAATATCCATCACATGAATATAGTCGCGCACACAGGTGCCATCGCGGGTGGGATAATCCGTACCAAAAACGCTGAACGATGAGAACTTGCCCGCAGCAAAACCAGTGATGCGTGGTAGGATGGCTGTAACAACCATGGTTGGGTTTTCGCCAATCAAGCCGCTTTCGTGGGCACCTACTGGATTGAAATAGCGCAACAAAATGTATTTGCTTTCCGAAACTTTTGCCTGTGCTTGTATGATTTCTTCACCAATTTGCTTGGTGTGTCCGTAGGGACTTTCGGCTTTTTGAAATTCGGTGGCTTCGGTAACCGGCAAATCGGTAGTGTTGCCATACACCGAGCAGGAAGATGAAAACACAAAATGTTTTATACCAAATTCTTCGGTAAGTTTTAGAAGACTGGAGAGTGAGCTTAAGTTATTGTGATAATACTTTAATGGTTGCTCTACAGATTCGGGTACGCTTTTAAATGCTGCGAAATGAATGATGCCTGCGAAATTATTTTCGTCAAAAACTTTTTTAACGGCTTCGTAATCGCACAAATCAATTTGATAATTGATGATGGTTTTGCCTGTTATTTGTGAAACCATTTTAATGGTTTCGGGTTGCGAGTTGCTGCAATTGTCAATGCTTACAACTTCAAAACCATTTTGAACTAAATCTATAATAGTGTGCGAGCCAATGTAGCCGCAGCCGCCTGTTACTAATATTTTTGATTGCATATTTTTTTTGATTGGAGGCGCAAAGAAAGAATTATTCATCGAGGGGTTTGTCCTTAATCTTATGCAGCTTTTTGGTGCCGTCATAGATGCTGAACTTTAGAAATTTACATTCTAACTGACCGTTAAACACGGTGATTTTGCGCGTGGGTCGCAAGCCTATGTTTTTGATAGCTTCCACGTTGGAGCTGATGAGCCAACAATCGAAGCCTTTATAATTTTGCTTGAAGGTATCGCCCACGGCTTTGTAAAGTTCTTCTACATTGTCTTTATCC
>CAZKHZ010000159.1:0-8662 GCA_964552715.1 uncultured Chitinophagaceae bacterium
CTTTAGAACCACCGGCTCCTGCGGCTGCGCCACTACCACCATTATTAATTCCCCCGCCTGCAGCTCCTGCTACACCATCGTTCAGACCTGTGCCACCGCTGCCACCACCTCCACCACCACCGCCTGCGCGAATATTTGCCGAGGCTGTGCCTGCGGTTCCCGCTGTTATACTACCTGCTCCAACTCCGCCACCACCACTTGCCCCTCCACCTGTGCCTACCCCTGTTCCACCACCTCCACCGTTACCATTTCCATTAGTGCTGTTTTCATCACCATTAGCACCCACATTTCCATTAGCCCCTGCCGTGCCATTTACCCCATTTGCCCCTATTACTCCTAACACACCGTTACCACCTCTGCCTGCCCTTATTTGACAGCGCACAAAATCATAGTCTGCACAATTTGCCATGTGAAACACATAGTTTGTTATCCCAGGATTTCCTGCTGTTGCATTAGGACAATCTTCTGTTTCAAACGTCAAATCTTGAAAACGAAAAAAGCTACTGCTGTTCATATATATAGCAACCAATCTAAGCTCGGTTGCAGCACCTTCTAAATTAGTGCATGTTCTGCGAATAGTTGTCAAACCAGGAGTACTTGTCTTTGCCCATGTAATTGGATCAAAACCACCTTCAATAGTAGTGTAGCTAGTAATATTATAAATTGCTGAATCCAAAATATAAGTGCCTTGTGCCAGCTTAATTAAAGAGTTGTTACAGGCTGCTTTTGCAATAGCACCTTTTAGATTTGCAGGGCTGGCTATAGAGCCATCTCCTGTTCCATTAAGCGTAGCATATATTACTGCACATGCCTGTGGCGGTGGCGGTGGGCTTGAATTAATAACAACAGTTAAGGTATCGCTCGGGCAGCCATTTGCATCCGTAGCAAAAACTCTGTAATTGGTATTACCTGTTGGAGAGGCAACTGTAATAGCACAAGTATCACAAGATAAACCCGTAGCAGGAATCCATCTAAAACGTGTTGCATTACTTGTAGCTGTAAGTTGAATACTGCCCCCCGAGCAAAGTGTTGCATTTGCAGGATAAACCCCGATTGTTGGTTTTTTATTTCTTGTTACAACAACTTGATCTGTTTTTACACAGCCATCAGTATAGGTTACAGAAAAAGTATAAATAGTAGTCTGAAGTGGATTTACATTCCAAGTCTGTCCGTTTTGGGTGTTTACGCCATCGCTCCAAACATAACTTTGCACACTGCCGGGAGGCGCAGTAGTGGAACCCGATAGTGTAGTTGAAACACCCGGGCAAAGTATTACATCTGGACCAGCAGTAGCAGGTGGCTGCGGACAAGGCAAAACAATGATGGTAAACGAACGAGTACCCTGACCGGTAATGGGGCAATTGTCATCTTTTACTGTTACCGTAAAAATGCGCGTACCTGTATCTGCTTGTGTAGTTTGCCAACAAAAAGTCCCAACTGGTCGCGTACTTGTAGTGGTAGTGAATGAACCCGCTGGAATGGCATTGTTCCATACCATTGATACACTATCACTAGCATCATTATCAGCACTATTCATGCTTATACAAACATTCTGCCCCGCATAAATTGTGGTGGTAGTATTCGTTCCGCCCCCAATGCCCGAAACCGAAGGATTTTGATTACTACAATTAATAACTGTGTATTGAATATCTCTTACAATTGTGCTTATCAATTGTCCGTTTCTATATTCCTTTACTTGAACTGCAATTACAGAAACTTGCAATTGAGTTGGAGTAAAGTTAACATCCCCATTTGAAGGATTGATGGTAATTCCGCTTTGAGTAGTAAGTGGATTGTTTACATTGAAGCTACCTGCGTAAGTTACATTACCAGTAGATTGCTGAGGAATGGCAAATGAAAAAGCAAGTGAATCACCATCCAAATCAGTTCCTCCCGGATTAAAACTTACTGGCTGATTAATACATGTAAAAGGAACTGGAGGTACAGAGAATATTGGAGAGCTATTGCAAGGTGAAAGTGTATTGTCAATGGTTGTTATCACCGCCATATCTTGATTGCCAGGTCCCGAAAGTGTATTGATTGCATTATTTCTGCAACAATTACTCCATCCTAAAACCCAATCATTTCCGCAGCCCGGAGGCAATGTTACCACTCCCTGAAACACCCACTCTTCAACACCATAAGGAAGATTACCACCACCACATATCGAACTTTGACCGGGGCAGGTAGGTGTAATATCTGTAGGATAACCTGTCAATAATTGAAGTGTAATAGAACTATTAACACCACATTGAACTGAACGATAAGGTATTGCTACTGCCGTGCCAACAGAAACCCCCCTACAATCGCGGTAAACTTTTAATGTTAAACGATATTGCCCAGCACCTAAACATTCGTAGGTCAAGTCGGCACCCATCAAGTGGGTTGCGTGGGCATCTTGAAAATCAAATAATAAAACGAATGAAATGACGAGAGAGAGTAGATATTTTTTCATTGATTTCGCTAAAAACTTTGCTATTTAATAATGCTATGTTATTGTGGAGATGAAATAAAGTGGTTGAAAGTTGTGTGCCAAACAAAAAAAATCTAATTGTTGAAAAAAGCCGCTAATTGTTGATTATGAGTTTGTAATACTAAAAATACTTTCCTGTTTTTTGAAAACAAATACAATTTGAATTTAATCATAAAGAATCAAAGGACTAATTCGCTTTCTAAAATGATACTCGTTACTAAATTTATTCCTTATTCAGCAATGGCTTTGTATCCATTTATATTTATCAAAAAGCATGAGCTAAAAAATGATATTGTTCTTATCAATCACGAACGAATTCACCACCGCCAACAACTTGAGCTACTGATTGTCCCATTCTACCTCATATACTTTATAAACTATCTTATAAATCTATTTCGTTATAAAAATCACTTTGCCGCCTACAAGGAAATTGTATTTGAGCGTGAAGCCTTTGCAATGGATAAAAATTTAGAATATTTGAAGCATAGAAAGTTATTTGCATTCCTTAAATTTTTCAACCCCAATAAAAAATAAATGGCAAAAGAATCAGGTATAAGTTTTGAATCAGTAAGCGCAACTATTAAAGCAAAGCAGTTTGTGCCGCTGTATTGCTTTTGTGGCGAAGAGGATTACTTTATTGATGTGCTAACAGAGTTGATTGAGCAACATGTTTTAAATGACATGGAAAAAGCTTTCAACCAAACCATCCTTTACGGAAAAGACTCAAATGCCAGACAAATTGTAGAAGCCTCAATGCGCCCACCAATGATGGCTGAAAGGCAATTAGTAATTGTAAAAGAAGCCCAAGGTTTAGAACTGCGCAAAGAAGAAGACCAGACTTTGCTCTTTAACTATTTCAAAAAACCAAGCCCAAGCACTGTGCTATTATTCGCCTTTAAACATGGCACGCCCGACAAACGAAAATCACTTTGGAAAGAACTGGCAAAAAGCTCAGGATTCTTTGAATCAAAACCATTGTACGAAAATCAAATAGGCGCATTTGTAAAACGGAGCATAGCCGAAAAAAAATTTAAAATAGAAGATGCTGCAGTAGAACTACTAGTAGAAAGTACTGGAACAGAGTTAAGTAAAGTAATCAACGAAATCGGCAAACTCATTATCAGTAAACAAGCCGGAGCCACCATCACCGTGCAAGACATTGAGCGCGAAGTAGGCATCTCGCGCGAATTCAGCGCATTTGAATTGAACAATGCTTTCGGCAAAAAAGATGTAACAAAAATATATCGCATAGCACACATCATGTCCGATTCTAAAAGCAATCCATTTGTGGTAACTGTTGCTACGCTCTTCACCTTTTTCTCAAAAATATACTTGGCACATGCCAATGCTCAAAGTGACGACAAAACACTGGCTGCTTTGTTAAAAGTAAGCCCCTTCTTTGTTAAAGATTATCGCGAGGCAATAAGAAACTATTCGCTGGAGCAAACCAAGCACATCCTGCATCTTTTAGCAGAATATGATTTGCGCGGAAAAGGAGTGAATGGCACAGGCAACGTAACCGAAGGTGAACTCCTTAAAGAAATGGTCTATCGAATTTTGCATGAACATCCTCAAGATATTTTGGTGTAAGAATATATTACCTGATTAAAAGCAATTGTGCTTGTAATCTCACTATGTTTTACGCAGGTTTATCTGTGTCCATAATTCGCTCACTATTTTATGCACACAAAAATAAATTATGACTTTGTTGAAAACAGTTATTGATTTCACAATTCCTTCTATTACATTTGTTCTTCATTAACTAAATAACAAATTAAAATGAAGAAAATTTTTACGCTTTTAGCTGCCAGCTTTATTGCAGCCACATCATTTGCCCAACTATGTGTACCTGGTCAATTGACAGAAGAACGATTTATACCAAGCCCAGATTCTACAGCTTGTATAGAAAGAAATGTTGCTTACAGTCAGGTATTTAGAGTTAGAATTCCTCAAGCAGCGGGTGCGTTTACTATCCAATACATGATTATTGATAGCGTAACCAATTTACCTGCTGGTTTGACTGCTGTGATGGATAAGCCATTTGGAACACAGTATGCTGCTGGTCAAACTGGTTGCGTTACTTTAGCTGGAACAACAAGTTCCGCTGCCGGTCAATATCGTTTAGGACTTTACGTAAGGTTGAAAGTTACCGCTATTCCTGTAGCTTTGTCAGGGGACTTATATACAATTGCAAGTGGTCAGGGTGTTGCTGGTGCAGAAAGATACATTATCTATTTGTCGCTTACAGAATCAAATGGCACATGCCCTTGTATTGATACAACTGGACAAACTCCAGTGAAAAGTATCAAACCTTACACAGGATCTGGAAAACAGTGTTCTTTTCGTGCAATACCAGGTACTACAGGTATTTCTGACATTAACAGTTTAGTAAGTGGTTTGAATATTGTTCCAAATCCTTTCAGCAGCAATGCAACTGTAGAATTTAATGCAGAAGTTGCAGGTAATTACACTGCACGCATCACTAACCTTATTGGTAAAGAAGTTATGCGCAAATCAGAAGATGTTACTATTGGTTCAAACAGCATCAGCATCAACAGAAATGATTTAGCTGCAGGTGTTTATTTCTTCTCATTAAGCAATGGAAAAAGTCTTGTAACTAAGCGTTTCATCATTGAATAATTGTTGATAAAACATTCAAAAGAGCCTTCCAATTTGGGAGGCTTTTTTGTTTTCGGATGTTCCGATTAGGTTTGCATCTTATTAACTAAACAAAACAAATACAGAATGAAGAAATTAACTTTTACACTTTTAGCCTCATTAGCCCTTTCATTAGGCATTCACGCCCAATCACTTTCATGCGGCAATTCAGGTGCGGCATCTTGTAGTACTGGTGTAGCCTTGGGTTATAACGGTTTCGAATTTTACAATAATATAGCGTGTTTTGAAAGTGGTGTTCAGGGAGAAGTTGTTGTGCGTTTTAAAAACTTCAACAGCCTAACTATACCAGGCATTGGTGCAGTAACGGTTTACTTCCTTAAAATTGACTCTATAAAAAATCTGCCATGTGGACTTTGTTGGGAGACAAACAAGCAAGGTGACGTGTTTGCAGGTGGCGAACAAGGATGTATTAAAATCAAAGGCTTAACAACAGACCAAGTGGGACAATACAAATTGGGTCTTGTTGTAAGAGCGCAGATTCAAACTGCAAATCCTCAAAACCCACAGTATAATCCGCAGTCATTAATTTCTACTCCAGGCGAATTCAGCGACTACGAAAATGATATTCCAAATACAAGATTTTATTTACGCGTTAAAGCTAATGGAAGTTCAACTTGCACTAATGTAGATACAACTGCAGCAAGTAAAGTGGCTGCTAAAACTTGCACCAGTGTTGGCATTAACGAAGCAAATTCATCTTTTTCAAGTATTAGCATCACACCTTCTCCATTCAATAATAATGCAGTTGTAAACCTTACATCGCAAGAAACTGGCGATGCAATAGTTTCAGTTACAGACATTACCGGCAAACTAGTTTTGACGAATAATGTAGCTATCAACGCTGGTAATAATTCTATCAATATTGAGCGCGGCAATCTTTCTGCTGGCTTGTATATTCTTTCTATTACCAAAGGAAAATCTGTTGCAACAAAACGTTTCTCTATCACAGACTAATTGCTTTTGTTTATAACTTTAAGTAAGCGAGCCCGCAAAATTTGCTGGCTCGCTTTGTTTTTATCCATTACTATTCTACATTCGGAAACAATTAAAAGAGCAGAAAATGAAAACAATACAAAACTGGTTAGATGATTATGCTGTAAGTCATCAAAATCCTACAAACAAATTGGTGCATTTTGTGTGTGTGCCAGTAATATTTTTTACAGTAGTTGCACTATTCTACAGTATCCCTGTACCTGGTGTTCCGCGCATTGGATTGATTGAAGTAAATGTTGCTACCGTAGCTTTACTTTTAGTTACGCTTTATTACTTACGCTTGTCATTTACGCTTGCTATTGGCATGTTTTTATTTTCACTTTTATGCCTAATCATTTCCGACAATATAATGTTGCATAGCTCGAAAGGTAATTTAGCCTTGACTGCAGTTGTACTCTTTATATTGGCTTGGATTGCTCAATTCTGGGGGCATAAAGTGGAAGGAAAGAAGCCATCGTTTATCAAAGACCTTCAATTTTTAATGATAGGACCAGCGTGGATAATGAGTTTTATCTACAAAAAGATGGGCATCTCCTATTAAACCTCATTCATAAAAGTTTGTTTATAGTGGCGTTCAAAAAAACATGAACGCCATTTTTAATCTCATTAATTCAATGTATCAATGTATCGTACAACTACCGTTCTACTTTTAGCAATTTTACTTTTATCCAACAACTTATTTGCACAAGAAGCAGATAGCGAAACAAAAACCATAGTAACCAAGGTTTTAGAAAATGTAAAAAAAGGAAGAGGTTATACCTATATAATGAAAGGCTCCGAGCGCATTCCTGGCAAAACTGAATATAGAGTAACGGAGGTTTTGACTAAAGTAAATGTAACGCCCAAAAAGATTTACACTAAAGTTTTAAGCAGCCCCAACAAAGGCACCGAAATGCTTTACGTAAGTGGTGAGCGAGACAACAAAGTATTGGTAAAAGCAGGTATCCTTCCAAGCCTTAAACTTTCTCCACTTAATAGTCTTTTGACGAAAGAACAACACCACAGTGTGTTAAGTTCGGGCTTTATGTTTTTCTACAAGTTAGTTTCAGAAGGTGTAAAACGTGCGGAAGAAAAGAATGAGTTCAACACTGTTTTTAAATTGGCTGGAGAGGTGACGTTTGATGGCAAAAAGTGCTACAAACTTACCATCGAAGATCCAACCTATGCAATCACTACTTACAAAGGAGTAAAGGGCGATAATCCTTTCTCGCTATCGCAAAAGTTATTAGTTCCCGAGTTTTCTATTCAGGAAATAAACAACATCAAATACATTGATGATGACTTGGAAGGGAAGACAATTAAAATTCCAACTTCGTATGCCAAAAAGAGTGTGATTTATATTGACAAAGATACCTTCTACCCTATCTATCAGGAAATGTCAGACAGCAAAGGCATCTTTGAAAAATACGAATTCACCAACCTAAAAATCAGCCCTACTTTTGCCGCTGATGAGTTTACGGATGATTTTAGTGCGTATAACTTCTAATCAGGTTTCAGTATTTAATAAATTCTTATTGCAGGCATCTTCATGTTGAACATCCTGCTCATTTTCGTTTACCTTTTTGCAGGACTTGCTTTGCAAAAAGTAAATGCACTGCCAAAAGATTTTCATTTAAAAATCAATGCCTTTATCATCAACATATCGTTGCCGGCATTGGCATTGTTGCACATTCCAAAGTTGCAGTTTTCAACTACGCTGTGGATGCCCGTTGCTACTGCTTGGATAGTGTATTTATTGGCTTTTATTTTTTTCAAATTAATTCAAAAGCTACTTCACTTTAATAACTACACACTTGCCTGCCTCACGCTTTGTTGCGGTTTGTTCAACAGTGCTTTTATCGGCTTGCCTACAGTGCAGGCATTGTATGGCAGCAAAGGATTGCAACTTGCCATATTGGTTGACCAACCCGGTTCTTTTCTGGTATTAAGCACCTTGGGTGTGTTCACTGCCGTGTGGTATTCGGCAGGTAAAACTGATGTGTTGATTGTGTTGCGAAAAATCTTTTCCTTTCCACCTTTGTGGGGTTTTATTTTTGCTTTGATACTACTGTTTACAAAAACTAACTTACCCACTTTTACGCTTCCTACTTTAAAAATTCTTGCTGCTTTGCTTACTCCTTTTGCATTGGTATCTGTTGGCTTGCAACTCAAGTTTAGTTTAGATTCTATAAAAGAAAAGGAAGTGATTGTAGGCTTGGGCTACAAACTATTGATTGCTCCGGCTGCTATCTTTTTGTTGTATGGAGTTTTGCTAAATAACCACACACTCGAAATGAAAGTAAGTGTGTTGCAAGCCGCAATGGGTCCTATGATTTCGGGCGCAATTATTGCTTCCAATTATGGATTGAATCCGCGCCTTGCCAGTTTGTTGGTGGGCATTGGCATTCCGCTTTCGTTCTTTACTATTGCGGGGTGGTACTTTATTTCAAACCTGTAATAGAATATACTTGGATTGCAGGGCTTTCAAAATCAATCGTCCCTTGTCCTTCGCCCCTTTATGAAACGTCCCTCGTCCCT
>CAZKHZ010000160.1:0-8660 GCA_964552715.1 uncultured Chitinophagaceae bacterium
TAACACAAGCTGCCGCTCTCAAAAGGTAATAACAGCCGTGAAGAGTAGGCATCTCAACACCTTTGACAGCACAGGACTGTAACAATAAAAAAAGGCGCGGATGGGTTCGCGCCTTTTGTATGAAAAGAATATTGAGACTTATTTGTAGCCTTCGAAAGAGATATTATAGAAGTCGAAGGAGTCTGTAGCGTTGGTGGCAGTGCCGGTGACGGATAGGCGATTGGTGTAAATTGCTGCTTTGCCTTTAACCAAATATTTTGGTGCTTTGGCTGCTACTGTTGATTGAAGATCAAATGACAGTGTGGTATCGGATGTGAAGGCTGCCGTTGGTATAAGTAGGAATTGACTGCTATCCTTAAATGAGTAAGCAAGTGAAACTGTTTCGTTGTCAACCTTTGTAACTTTTACTCTATCAAAATTGATAGTAGGAAAAGGAGCTACAAAAGTACCTTCATAGGCTCCTGCCCTATCGGGTTCTTTTTTACAGGATGAAGCCAATAGTATTACAAAAGCTAAAAGTGCAAAACTGTTTTTCATAGTCATTAGTTTTGAAAATGATGTGTGAATTATTTCAAACTAAGAAACCATTTCACCTTTCAAAATACGGGCAACTGTTTCGCCAATTTCGGCAGGTGAAGCAACAACTGTGATTCCGCACTCGCCCATGATTTTCATTTTGGCAGCAGCAGTGTCTTCAGCACCGCCAATGATAGCACCGGCATGACCCATTCTGCGTCCGGCTGGTGCTGTTTGACCTGCAATAAAACCAATGACAGGTTTTTTATTTCCACTTGCTTTTATCCAACGAGCAGCATCGGCTTCGAGGCTTCCGCCAATTTCACCAATCATAATAATAGCTTCTGTTTCGCCATCATTCATAAATAATTCCACTGCTTCTTTGGTAGTAGTTCCAATGATAGGGTCGCCTCCAATACCAATTGCGGTGGTAATTCCTAAACCAGCTTTTACAACTTGGTCGGCAGCTTCGTAGGTTAATGTTCCTGATTTTGAAACAATACCTACAATTCCTTTTTTGAAAACAAAGCCTGGCATAATACCAACTTTAGCTTCTTCGGGAGTAATAACACCTGGGCAGTTAGGACCAATCAAGCGAGAGTTTCTTGAGCTTAAATAGCTTCTTACACGCACCATATCTTGAACAGGAATTCCTTCGGTGATGGCAACAATCAATTCAATTCCAGCATCGGCAGCCTCCATAATTGCATCGGCAGCAAAAGCTGGTGGAACGAAAATGATACTAACGTTTGCACCTTCTTTTTGACGTGCATCCCAAACAGTATTAAATACAGGTCTGTCTAAATGCTTTTCACCGCCTTTGCCGGGTGTTACTCCACCAATTACGTTTGTGCCATATTCTATCATTTGCGAGGCATGGAAAGTTCCTTCTTTTCCAGTAAAACCCTGCACTACAATTCTTGAATTCTTGTTTACTAATACGCTCATGGCAATTGATTATTGATTAATTATAATTGTTTATTCTGTTTTAATATTTCGCTCTTAGACGAAGGTCTTTTAGAAAGTCGGATGCGAATATAAAATCAAAAAGTTCTCCCGAAGTAATTTGTAAGATTTCCTCTTTAGTTCCTTCCCAATATTTATACCCTTCGTGTAAAAAAATCACCTTGTCTCCAAAGCCCATAACACTATTCATATCGTGTGTATTAATCACGGTTGTCATATTGAACTCCTCTGTAATTTCCTTAATGAGTTCATCTACGACTAAGGATGTTTTTGGGTCTAAGCCAGAGTTGGGTTCATCGCAAAAAAGGTACTTAGGATTATTGACAATTGCACGCGCTATACCAACACGCTTCTTCATTCCACCCGAAAGCTCACCAGGATACTTCTTATTGGTGCCTATCATGTTTACTCGCTTCAAACAGAAATTTACTCTGTCTGCTTTTTCACTATCTGTTTTTGACGTAAACATATCTAAGGGAAAGCGAATGTTATCTTCCACCGTCATAGAATCAAACAGTGCGGTGCCTTGAAACAACATTCCAAATTCCTGACGAATTGCTTTGCGGGTATTAAAATCCATGTGAGCGGTATCGCGACCATCGTAAAGAATTGAACCCTCGTCTTGGTCGAATAAACCAACAAGACATTTAAGTGTAACTGTTTTTCCAGAACCTGATTTACCAATAATCAAATTGCATTTGCCTGTTTCAAAAGTTGCAGAAATGCCCTTTAAAACTTGCTGAGAGCCGAAACTCTTTTTAAGGTCAATCATTTGTATCATAAAAGCAAGAAGGCAACTAAGAAGTTTACAATAATTAAGGCTACGCTACTTTGCACTACGGCTTGTGTGCTGGCATTTCCGATTTCGACAGCACCACCGGTTACAGTATATCCTTTATAGCAGGCAATGGAAGCTATGATGAAGGCAAACAATACAGCTTTAATAAACATAATGAAAAGGTCGTAGCCTTGCATAGCATCTTGTATGCCTCGGATGTATTCTGTAGCGGTGTAAAATCCGCCTAGCGTACCAGCTAACAAACCGCCTAGGATGCCGAGAAACACACTCATAACAACCAACATCGGAAACATAAAAACAGCTCCCATTACTTTGGGTCCGATGAGGTATGAACGTGTGTTGACACCCATGATTTCGTAGGCATCAATCTGTTCGCTGATACGCATGGTACCTAGCTCTCCTGCAATATTAGAACCCACTTTTCCGGCAAGCAGCAAGGCACTTAAAGTAGGTGCCAATTCTAATATCATAGACTTGCGCACAATAGCTCCAATCCACCACATTGGAACAAGATTCATGCTCTTTAATTGATATGCAAATTGGACGGCTGTAACAGCACCCATGAATAAAGAGATAATGGCAATGATTGGTAAAGAACCAACCCCAATGTTATAACACTGACGCATTGTTTCTAACCAATACATTCTGGCTTTTTCGGGCTTTGCAATAGCCGCATA
The DNA here is from genome assembly GCA_964552715.1 of uncultured Chitinophagaceae bacterium. Classification (GTDB taxonomy): domain Bacteria; phylum Bacteroidota; class Bacteroidia; order Chitinophagales; family LD1; genus UBA7692. Next base: position 2,959 of record CAZKHZ010000160.1, read on the forward strand.
CATTAACATCAAATATTCACCTAAGGAAGCAAATGCTTTTTCCATATAAGGCGGCTAATATAGTAATTTGAAGATGTGATGTTATTTATAGAATTATCTAAACTCGAAATGTTGTCTTACTAAACTAACCAATAGTCTTACTGCATCGTTTTCTAATTTCCATTGTTTGGAAAGTGCTGTTGTGTTTACAAGTGATTTCGCTTCTTCTAAGCCTTTAGATTTTTCTAATTGTTGCACAAATAAGTTAAATGAGTCGCTGTTGTCATTGAATAACTCTCTGGTGAAAAGAATACGTTTATTCAGGTCTAACATTCCTGAAAAAGAAGAGGAAGCAACCACTGAATGCAACTCGCGAACTGCATTTGTTGCTTGAGAATTGATAGAGTTTTCTTGGCGCTTGAATACTTCATTTATTGAACCAGAAAAAGCTTCGGGTTCACCGCCAATGCCCACACTTGCAGTGAATGTATTCTTAGCTTCAGGTTCTTTTTCTTCAGATATTAAAACATCATGATTAAGTCTTTGAAGCGACTCTGACGCTCTCTTTTCTTCGATAATAATTGGCGGTATTTCTTCTGCCAATGATATTTCTGCGATGGGTTGGACTACTTCTTTTTCAACGGCAATTTGAGGTTCAATGGTTTGTTGACCAACAAATTTTTCCTCAGATTCAATTACAGTTGGAACGTCAACTTGCCCAATTGAAAAAACCTGCACAACTTCTTCCTTGGGTTGAACTACTTCGACAGTTTTTTCCACCGCTAGTTCTTTTGTTACCTGCGTTGAAGTATCAGCATTCAAAATTGCTTTGTACAAGTTTCTAAGGTCTTCGAGCAAGATATCTTTATCTATTGCAGGAAGTTGCTTGTCTTCACTTTGAGAAAGCCGCGTGGCAATAGAAAAAGCCAGTTTTGTAATATTGATATTCACTTTAAATGAGTTTATATTGATTTGAAAATGAGGATTACGAATTGATAGTGTAATTTTTACATTCGCAAACCTCGTGTAAGAAATTGATTAACGCAAAAATAGAAGCAAACTTATGTTTACAGAGCCGATTTCGCAGCCACATAATAAAGGATGGATAGAAGTAGTTTGTGGCAGTATGTTTTCGGGCAAAACCGAAGAGCTGATTAGAAGATTGAGACGCGCACAGATTGCCAACCGAAAGGTGGAAATTTTTAAGCCAATTATTGATACACGATACCACGAAACGGATGTGGTGAGCCATAACAAAAATGCCATACGATCCACGCCTGTGGAGCATTCGCAAAATATTTTACTGTTGGCTTCGGGTATTGATGTGGTGGGTATTGACGAAGCGCAATTTATGGATGCTTCGCTGCCCGATGTGTGTGAACAACTTGCCAAGTCGGGCATTAGAGTAATTGTTGCGGGATTAGATATGGATTTTGGTGGCAAGCCTTTTGGTCCAATTCCTGAATTGCTTGCCATTGCAGACCACATCACTAAGGTTCATGCAATATGTGTGAAGTGTGGCGACATTGCACACTTCAGTTATCGTCTTTCTGATTCTGAATCTCGAGTATTGCTTGGCGAAAAGGAAAGTTATGAGCCAAGATGCCGAAGTTGTTATTACAAGTGAAATGCAATTGCTGTTAATATCGGATTAAAGTTTTTTAAACCAAAACGATTTTATATATTTGTGGCATGTGGAAGCATGGAATGCAGAATATTATTGAAGAAATGCTGCCTACCCTTGAGCGGTTGGCAGAAAAAAAAGCGTTGCTTGATAAGGAAAGACCATTGCCCGATTTTATTCTCCAAAAAATAAAAGAAGGGCTGAATGTTGAATGGACATATAATTCAAACAGCATTGAAGGGAATACATTAACACTAAATGAAACTAAAATTGTTCTTGAAGAAGGAATGACAATTGGTGGAAAATCACTTCGTGAACATTTTGAGATTACTAACCATCATGAAGCTATTGAATACCTTGAAGGATTAGTGAAACCTAAGTATGTTTTAACCGAGCGAGATGTGTTAGATATTCATGCTATGGTGATGAGCAAAATAGGTAAGGATTTTGCAGGCAGAATTAGAAATGTGCCTGTAAGAATTACAGGGGCAAATTTTATTCCACCAAGTGTTGCAAAGGTATCTGATATGCTTGCCGAGCTAATATATTTTGTAAATGAAAATCCATTGAAACTAAATGATGTGCTTTTGGCTGCATTGTTTCACCACCGCTTTGTTTGGATTCATCCATTTATTGATGGAAATGGAAGAACTGTGAGGCTTGTAATGAATTTACTATTAATGAGAAAAGGATATCCCCCTGCAATTATTTTAAGAACAGACAGGAAGAAATATTATGATGCTTTGAATCAAGCCAATAATGGTTCTTATCAAAAGATAGCCTTGTTGATGGCTCAAGCTGCTGAACGCTCTTTAGATATTTATCTAAATTCTTTACCAAATACTTATAAGGAAATTAAAACAATTTCAAGTATAGTTGAAGAACATGAAGTCCCTTATGGGCAGGAATATATTAGTTTGCTTGCAAGACAGGGCAAAATAGCCGCCTATAAAGAAGGCAGAAATTGGGTAACCACCGAGGATGCCATTGCGGAATATCGAAAAATGCGAAAGCGAAATAGAAAGTAGATTCTTAAGGGGTTAGTGATTAAAAAAATCGCTAACCCTTTTTCCATTAAAATTTATTGCGGAAAAAACCTTTGTTGGCACGAGTATGGAACTCCACCAAAAGTATAAGTAAACTCAAAAGAAATTTGCCCGGCTTGGGGAGTGTTGTAAGTGCCATAACCTTCTACAGTAACACCACCAATGCTTTGACGAGGAATTTCTAAAGTGTTACCTAAATTAGCTTGGTCGGTTCTGATTATAGCAATCACATCTAAACCTTGACCTAAAAAGCCACTTAAAACAACTCTGTTAAGTTGTGTGCCCTGATAGATGATGATATTGGTATTGGGGGGTGTATTAGGCTGCGTACCTTGGCAATTCTCTTGCACTAAATAGCTTCTTAAATACTTTTGATTAGCTAAATCTGTACAACTGGCACCCTCATAACCGTCTGCACAAAAACAATTGCCTTGTGCGCATTGCTTGTTGGGTCCACACACTACGCCTTCGCAACTTTTGTTGGTGCATGATGAAATTGAAATCAGCGATGCGAAAAACAGGAAATGAAATAAGTTGATATGCTTCATGTTGGTAAAACTATAAATCTTGTGCTAAAGTTGATGATTGTTCAAATGCACTGTATAAAATCTTTTACGTTTGCAACGTATGAAAATATCGTATAACTGGCTTAAACAATACCTTGACGTTCAACTCGCGGCAAATGAAGTTTCTGAAATTTTAACCTCTATAGGTTTAGAAGTGGAGGGCGTTGAGCTTTTTGAAAGCATAAAAGGGGGCTTGCAAAATGTAGTGATTGGAGAAGTAATTACTTGCGAAAAACATCCCGATGCTGATAAACTGAAAGTAACTACCGTAAACGTGGGTGCAAGTGAACCGCTGCAAATTGTTTGCGGGGCACCAAATGTTGCAGCGGGGCAAAAAGTGATTGTGGCATTGGTAGGTGCAAGTTTGTATCCAACCGGCAGCAGTGAAACACTTCAAATAAAGAAAGCAAAAATTAGGGGCGTAGAATCTGCCGGAATGATTTGTGCCGAAGATGAATTAGGTATTGGCGAAAGCCATGCAGGCATTTTGATTTTGTCGAATGATGTTTCGGTTGGAAGTTCGGCAGCAGATTATTTTGGTGTGGAACGCGATACTGTTTTTGAAATTGGATTAACTCCAAATCGCAGCGATGCTTTTTCGCACATTGGTGTGGCAAGAGATTTAAAGGCAGCATTAAATGCGAGAAACAATTCCGCACTTGAATTGCGCAAGCCTGATTTGTCTGCTTTTAAAAAAGATGATAATTCGTTTGAAGTTGAGGTAAGTGTTGAAGATGCAATTGCGTGTCCGCGCTATTCAGGTATTACAATTTCGGGTATTGAAGTGAAAGATTCGCCACAGTGGTTGGTGAATAGGTTGAAAGCAATTGGCGTGCGCAGCATCAATAATATAGTGGATGTAACCAACTATATCTTACATGAGTTTGGGCAACCGCTTCATGCTTTTGATGCAGATAAAATAGTGGGCAAAAAAGTTGTAGTGCGCAAAGCTAAACAAGATGAAAAGTTTATCACTTTAGATGGGGTTGAAAGAAAATTAACTGCTAATGATTTGATGATTTGTAATGCAGAAAAGCCAATGTGTATTGCAGGGGTGTTTGGCGGTGCAGAAAGCGGAGTTACAAACACTACAAAAAATATATTTATTGAAAGTGCCTACTTTACACCTTCGGGAATTCGCAAGACGGCAACGCATCATGTATTGCGCACTGACGCTGCCATGCACTACGAAAAAGGTTGCGACCCAAACATTACCATCAAGGCTTTGCAACGGGCAGTTTTATTGATTCAGGAAGTAGCGGGTGGGATTGTTTCCTCTGACATTTCTGATTTCTATCCAGCTCATGTTTTAGCACAACAGATAACTGTAAAATTGGAATATGTGCAAAAGCTTGCAGGCTTTTCAATTGAAAGAGCAAGCATCAAAAAGATTCTACGGGAATTAGAAATTGAGATTGAAATAGAAAACGATTCTATGTTGGTTGTGTCTGTTCCTACTTTTAAAACAGAGGTTACTCGACCTGCTGACATTGTAGAAGAAATCATTCGTATTTATGGATACAATAACTTTCCGTTACCATCGAAACTGAATACAAGCCTTGCGTTAAGTTCTACCATTGATGCTGTGAAGTATGAAAATGTAGCCGCTACGTTGCTAAACGGAATGGGCTATTCTGAAATTACTACTAATTCTGTTTCGCAGTCGAAGTTTGAGCAAAATGAATCGTTGCAAAAACAGCAAGTTAAATTATTGAACAGTCAAACATCCGAGCTGGATTGTATGCGCACATCCATGCTATATGGCATGTTGGATGTGGTTGCATACAATCAAAACCGAAAAGCAGTTGATTTGAAGTTTTTTGAGTTTGGTAAAACCTATCATAAAGAAGAAAACCATCAAAAAGAGTACAAGCATCTTTCGCTTTTGCTCACAGGAAATTATGATGGCGGCAACTGGCTTTCGCCTGCTCGCAAAACAGATTTTTATCACCTTAAACAAGCCATTGAGAATCTGCTTTCAAGGTTAGGAATATATACTTATGTGATTCAACCTATAGAAAATACACCGTATAGCTTTGGGTATAAAATTGTTGTAGATGATGTGCCTGTAGTTGTTGGCGGATTGGTGTCGTCTGACATTTGTAAGCAGTTTGATATTAAACAGGATGTGTGGTTTGCGGATGTAAACTGGGATTATGTTTTGGCATCAAGTTCAAAACAAAAAATCGAATTCCACCAACTGCCAAAATTCCCTTCGGTGCGCAGAGACTTGGCTTTGGTTGTAAATAAAGAATTGTCGTTTGCGGCTATTGAGCAACTTTCGCAAAAGGAAGCAAAGAAGTTGCTTAAAGAAATCTCATTGTTTGATGTTTACACAGGCGATAAAATTGAGCAGGGCAAAAAATCTTATGCCGTTAGTTTCATGTTCCAGCATGAAGAAAAAACACTTACCGATGATGAAGTAGAGAAAGTGATGAACAAGCTGATGATTAGCTTTGAAAAGGATTTAGGGGCAGTGATTAGAAA
>CAZKHZ010000161.1:0-8647 GCA_964552715.1 uncultured Chitinophagaceae bacterium
AAAAAAAAAAAAACCCCTAATAGCTAATCCTAATAAATAAAAACATGAATAAACTTTTACTTCTGATTTTATCTACAGGATTTCTTTTTTCAAATGGACAACTATCTGGTAAATTAGACCCCACATTCAAATTGTCGTTACCAATATTTACTCCAACGGTCAGAGCGTTAGCCTTTCAAACAATTACAGGGAAGGTAATTATTGGTGGTAGATTTGACTTCAAATTCAACAATTCTAAAATAAGTCAAATTGCACGACTCATGGACAATGGGACAGTTGATTTGTCCTTTAAAGCAACTACTGATTTGGGTGAAGTTTACACACTTACTTTTCAGAGTGACGGAAAGTTGTTAGTAGGTGGCTCATTAACGCACATGAATTTAGAGCCAGTTAATCAAATTGTAAGGCTTAATGAAAATGGCACCATAGACACTACCTTTTCGGCAAAATCATTTACAACTGCCACTACAGCTACAGGACATACAGAAAAGATTGTACGCAAAATTATTGTGCAATCGGATGGTAAAATTCTTGTTGTGGGAAGTTTCACTAATTACGATAATGTTAGTGTTGGAGGGCTTGTAAGATTAAACAGCGATGGGAGCAGGGATACATCATTTAATTCCAACGGAGGGTTCTTGGTTGCAGATAGAGTCTTAGTATTTGATGTGGTTCTTCAACCCGATGGCAAAATTGTTCTTGGCGGTTCATTCTCATTTTATGCAGGTCAGGCATTAAACTCCAATTGTATAGTAAGGCTAAATCCGAACGGTAGTATAGATGGGTCGTTTGATGCAGGCACTGGCGCTAACCCCTTTAATGGGGGTATATTATCTTTAGCACTTCAACCAAACGGGAAAATTTTGGTTGGCGGTTTATTTGCGAGTTTTAATAATCAATTGAAATACAATCTGATCCGCCTTAATGAAAACGGAAGTATAGACACAACCTTTGATGTAAACAACGGTGCGTATTCCACCTTCCCCGCAGGGGTTATTTATTCTATCAGTGTTCAACCAAAAGGTAAAATCATTGTGGGTGGTTTTTTCAAGAAGTTTGGTAATCAAGAAATAGGTGGTATTGTTATATTAGATAAAAATGGTAATATAGATTCAGTTTTTAAACCCATAGCCGGTATAACAGCAGTAGGATCCTTTCTTGTAAATACAACACTTGCAATAAATAACAAGCTAATAATTGCAGGAAGTTTTTCGAATTATGATAATGCTCGAGTTGAAGGAATTTGTAGGTTATTTCTTGATAAAGGTGTTTTTGGATATTTTTTTACTGATCCAAATAATAACTGTATAAAAGACTCCTTGGAGTTCTTAATACCTAATAAAAAAGCAATCATTGAACCAGGAGGTTACATCGTAAAAACAAGCAATGGTTATTGGCACATTGATTCTTTGCCAGCAGGAAATTATACTGTTACAACTGATACACTTGATAGATGGCTTCCCTCGTGCGCTCAATCTGTAGCATTTACGGTTACTCACCCTGATAGTGTTACAGAATGTCCGCCTTTGGGATTCAACTCCATGCTTAAGTGCTCTGAACCTGAAATCTCGGTTCACGCTCCTATATTAAGAAGATGCTTTAGCAACCAAAAAATTTACATTCAATCATCCAACCAATCTATTACCGGAGGCAATATGATTAATGCCTATGTTAAACTACAGTTGGATTCCCTCATTCAGTTGGATTCCGCATCTGTTTCTTATACTGCATTAGGAAACAGTACCTACAGATTTAATTTAGATACGATTTATGCATCTCAGTCAAAACGAATTATTATATCTACTTCCATAAGCTGCAATGCTGTTTTAGGTCAAACCCTATGCATGCGCGCCAAAATATTTCCTGTGGAAACCTGTGTGATAGATACCAATAAACCACGCACTTGTCCTGATGCCTCAACTACCTGTAGCACCAATTTTGAAGGTTCAAATGTAGTGGTGAAAAGCCGCTGCGTGAACGATAGTGTTTACCTTTCAGTAAAAAATGAAAACCCTATAGGCAATAACAACATGAATTGCGCGCTGCCAGTAAATATTTTCCGCGATGGGGTGTTGATTCAAACCTATCAAGTTCAACTCAGTGGTGGCGATAGCATCATCTACAAATTTCAGGGCGATGGCAGAACATGGCGTATTGGTTCTACCCAGCATCCTAAACACCCTCGCCAAGGTTGTCCAAACTCTACCATCGAAGCCTGTGGAGATAGCACCAACTGGATACCTGGCTTAGTGAATATTTTGCCTGTAAACGAAGTGCAGAATATAGAAGCAACTTTTTGCGGAGTGGTACGAGGCAGCTACGACCCAAATGATAAAACTGGTTTCCCGCTTGGGGTTACAACTAACCATTTCATTGCACCCAATCAGCCAATGGAATACCTCATTCGTTTTCAAAACACAGGCAACGACACCGCCTTTACTGTAGTCATCCGCGATACTTTAGATACCGACTTTGATATTTTCACTGTGCGCAGCGGTGTAGCCAGCCACAGTTATGATTTTCGCATGTATGGACCAAGAATTTTGGAGTGGACTTTCAACAATATTCTATTGCCCGACAGTGGTACCAATGAGCCTGCAAGCAATGGTTTTGTCAAGTTCTCAGTGCTGCAAAACAAAGACCTATCCGATGGCACCGAATTCAACAATCGTGTGGGCATCTATTTCGATTTCAACGACCCTATTATTACCAATACTACTTCGCACATCATAAACAGAGGCATTTTTAAAGTTTTTGTTTCTGGGTTACCCAATGTTGAGAAAGCACATAATATCTCAGTTTATCCAAATCCTACAAATGGTATTTTAACGCTAAAGGGAATGAATAGCTTAAAATCTCCTTACCAGATTGTTGTAAAAGGCATGATGGGGAATGATATTTCTGAGAAAAAATACGGAATAGAAGATGAATTTTCATTGGATTTATCTAACTATTCTTCAGGTATGTACATTATAGAATGTAGTTACAAAAACGGAAAAGAAATTTTTAGAGTAATTAGGTAGGTTTTTCGCAGCAACCGTCTCGTTCAGGCGTAAGTTGCATGCCTGTGTTCACTGCCCTTTTAAACTACAGCTAAATGTAAGCAAGCGAGAAGATGCTTGGGAAAAAATAATTTTATTATCAAATAGGATTTTAACTTCTATCATCTATTCACCAAAAGGTTTATTTTTGTCACTTAATTTATTATTTACATGAAACCTTCAATTCTATTTTTGACTATAACATTGCTTGCAATTTCTTGTAGTCGTGAAGACGATGCACCCAATATAACCTATATCACAACAACTCCTGCATTAGCTACAGGAGATAATTATTCGTTGGTATTAAAATCAAATGGCACACTATGGGGTGCCGGAAGAAATAGCAGTGGGCAGTTTGGAGACAATACCACTATTGATAGCGATACTTTTAAATATATTACAGATAAAGTAATAGCCGTTTCTAGCTTTTTAAATTCTACATTAATTTTAAAAAATGATAACACACTTTGGGCTACAGGTAGAAACTTTTATGGACAACTAGGATATGCTACCGCTACTACAGGCAAGCTTACTCAAGTTACAGACAATGTAGTTTCCATTTCGTCAGGATATGATTTTTCACTTATAGTAAAAAACGATAATAGTTTATGGGCTGCTGGGTCTAATTTAAATGGGGAGTTTGGAAATGGTACTAAGACCCAATCTGGCACATTTATTAGAGTGATGGAGAATGTATCAAAAGCATCTGCTGGTAACCATTCATTAGTGATAAAAACAGATGGTAGTTTATGGGCTGCAGGATTCAATTTTTATGGACAGCTTGGTGACACTACCAATACCAATCAAGTACTCAATTTCAAAAAAATAATGAACAATGTACAAGATGTTTCATCTAGCTTATTACACTCGATAGTACTGAAAACGGATGGCACAGTTTGGGCTAGTGGCAATAATAGTTCTAGCCAATTTGGTGATAATGGAATTACAAATAGCAATGTATTTAAGCAAGTAGCTTCAGGTGTATCTTCCATTGAAACAGGAGGAGTGTATTCTATGATAGTTAAAAATAATGCTACACTTTGGGTAAGTGGAGAAAATAGAGCTGGTTCGTATGGCAATGGTACAACTACTTCAAGTCCACAATTCATACAAGTGGCATCCAATGTAAAAACAGTTTCAAGTGGTCTCAATCATGTGTTATTCATTAAAAATGATAATACCGTGTGGGGCAGTGGCAATAATAATTTTGGACAGTTAGGTGATGGAGGCTCTATAGATAAATCTACTTTCACACGACTAAATATTGATTTGTAAATTTACATAATCATCAAGTTGGTATTCTCTCTTTCGCTACAACATCTCCTGCCTTTTAATCCTTCCCAGCAACCGTCTCGCCTAAGTAAACATTATGTTGACAAAGCATCAAAGTAAACAGATATGAGACTAGAATCACGAGCAAAGAAATAAGAGATTTGGGCATTGGCTTACTTGTTTTAAACAAGCAAAATAAACCTTGGGAGATGCTAGCTTTTGGAGCGTAAGCACTTCCGCTACGTCTAGCGGAGCATCTTTCGGAGTACTAAGCATCGCACCACACCACTAACTCTTCGTAGTTCTCCTTGCGCTTGAAGAAAGTCCAAATACTCCACGCATTGTTCTTGTAATCTTTCTCATTTGCTGTCTTTTGCCGTAAAGGCACGAAGCACGTGCTACACATTCATGTCTTTATGTTTTCCACTCGAATAAAAAATATTCAATTCACTACTATCCTCTTCACTTCTCTAGGCTTGCCATTCTCGGTAATGCGCAATAGATAGCTACCTTTAGAAAGAGCATGAGTGCTGAATGAAAAGAGATTTGTGCCAGGTTTTAATTTATCTTCTAACAGTGTTGCAACTAATTTTCCTTGAATATCGAAAAGCTGGATGGAGGTGTGATTTCCCTGCACTGATTCAAACTCTAATTGAAACCTATCATTTGCAGGGTTTGGATAAAGCGCGGATGGGGAATTTAATTGTTCCTTATCCTTAACTGAAGAAATTAATAATGAATCTTCGGTGGTGATTTTTGCTACCCATGTTCCATAAGATTTGTTGGAGCGAGCATAAGAGCCGGAGAGCCATGCTGTGAAGTCTTCATTGTATCTGCGTTGGATGCCTGTATAGTCTCCCCAGCGTTCGATAGTATCTCCTAATACATTCAAATCGTTATCACCCTTGCGCACAAGTAGCATATCTGAAACATTGCCATCATTATCTAAGTAGAAAGCGGCTGTGCCGGGAAATTGGTTTTGTGTTACAAAAGAGCAGGTAAGGAAGCTACGATAATCGGCATTGCCTTTGCCGATGTGGGCGATGGAAGGATAGCCTAAGTCAATAGTATCGTAGCCGATAACAGCACCAGAAACAGTGGGGGTTGCCGAAGCAGGATTGTCTATTCTGCCTAAATAAACACCGGCTGTATTTGAGCCTTGCACGATACAGTTTTGTGCGTAATAAATCCTATTGTTATGAATGATGGCATGAAGCACCCGCGCATCGTTTGTGGCTAATTGTTGTCCATCGGGTTGAATGGCATTTGGAGCAACACCATAGGGTGTGTTCGTTTTTAAAACGCTGGTATTGAACTGCGCAACACCTGATGCCTGCGAGTTGGTGACGGTGTGTAAAAACACAGTATCATTATTAAAATCGGAGGGGCGAACGGAGAGAAAGTAAGATTGGTTGGAGGTAAAATCGCTGCTTTCCATTACTGTGCTAACGTTCCAAATTGGTTTGCCGTTGTGTAATGGTTTGCTCCAATAGTTGAACTCAAGCGAATCGCCAGCATATCCTTTTGACTTATTGATTTGCCAAATAATGGAATAGCGGAAACCTGTTTTCCAATCTTCGCCATCGCGGAGTTGATTGAAACTCATAAACAAATCGCTATTGGTAATGCTTACGATAGGGTAATCGCTCCAGGTGGTATCTTTAAGGTAATTACCGGGTAGCTGATACAGATTCCATTGCCCAACAGGGTCGTTTGTTTTTGAAAAAGCTACGATAATTTTATTTGTAGTGCTGGTGTTGCCTGTAAAAAACAGGACTATGAAACGGTCTTCGATAGGGTCGTAAATAACGCGCGGATCGCTGTTTTGGGTAAAGGTGCCGAGAGAAGATGAAAAGTTTTGTAACGAACGACTGCTCTTTTGATTGCCTATGGTATCGTAAATGCGAATGTTGGTGTTCACCACACTTACCACAATTCCATTGTTGCTGATGGCTACGTGATTATCATTGGGCGCGCCTTGAGATATGTTGGCATTAAAACCTGTAACGTAGATGGGAGGCTCAGGGTTTGCGCCTCTTGCAGCGTTTTTTTTTACACCATTGGCTTTTGATTGTAGCCTTTGCTGATGCAAGATTGCCTTCTTGTTTCTTAAGTCGTTTGCAGGATTTGGTTGCTCTTTTATGTTGGTGATTGTGGGGTCGTAGTCGGGCTTGGTAGTATCTGACAAATCTACTTTGCCAGCAGGTGCAATTTTGCCTGTTTGGGGAGTAATTGTATTAGGCTGTTGGGCTGCGAGCGATATGGAAAGCAATAAAATAAAAGGAGCAATGATTAATTTCATGGGGGCTAAGATAATAAGAAGCTGTTTGGATTTATATAACTAATTTTTTATAGCTCTCTTCTGCAACAACTTCGTCTGGCTCTTCAAAGGATTGTTGGGCGATACCACAAAATCGTTTCGCGATGCCAAGCGGGTCGTTCGCAGTGCCTAATTGCTCGTTCGCGGTGCCTAAAAATTTGTGTTTGAGGGGCTTTTATTGAACCGATTAATTCTAATTATTAACTAAAAAACATCTTTTCCTAAAGCTCAACTTCCTTTCCCAACGCTCGATTTTACATACTTCATTTTTAAAACAACTTCACACTTTACCATCCCCAATCCTCCATATCCATTGCTATCACATCCCATAGCGAGAAACGAGCGACCTCTTTAAATGAATAAACCTACCCTTGTAACTAGAGATAAATACTCGTGAAACAATTTTATAGAAATAGTGATTCGTGAATGCTGAGCATTTGAATAGTACATCCCAACATTAAGTCCGAGGGGGTTTAGCCACTACCGCATCACCGCTACAGTTCCTGTTAATACATCTTCGGTATCATCCCAATAGGTGATTTTGATGTTATAGACAAAGGTTTCGTAGGCTACTTTTTCACCTTTAAAAGTTCCGTTCCAAGCATTGGTGTTGGTGATGCCGTTTGTTTGGTTTTCGTTTTCATACATCACAGTTCCCCATCGGTTAAATATTTTGATGGTAATATTTTTTGAACCAAGAATATCGAAGTTGAAGTAGTCGTTCAAGCCATCACCATTGGGTGTAAAGGCAGAAGGAATAAAAGATTGCGGACCGAGTTTAACCACCACACGCACAGTGTCGAAATTGATGCAACTGTCGCCATCCATCACACGCAAAATGTAATTGGTGCTCGAATCGGGCGTTGCCAAAACCTCGCGGCAGGTGTCGCAGTTTAAGCTATTTGCAGGTGTCCATTTGTAACCCAAAATGCCATTGGTAGAAAAGGCATCGGCAACTAATTTTACAGGTTCTTTACGCATAGAAACTTTGTCGGCTCCGGCACTTACATTATAGGTAGCGGGTTGTGTGATGGTGAAAGAAGTAGAACCCACACAATTGTTGATGTCTTCAACCACCACGGTGTATTTGCCTGCCGTCAAAGCCGTAAACACACTGTCGTTTTGATAGATGCCGTTTACATAATATTCAAACTCGCCTACGCCACCACTTGCGCGAATCACCACTGCGCCATCATCGCCACTAAAGCAAGAAACATCCTTAGGCTCGGTGCTAACAGTAACCTGCGCAGGGCGCACAAGCCTTGCCGAATCCACTTTTGTACAACCGAGTACATCGGTGATAGTGACATAATAAGTTACATCACCAAATAGGTTAATAGCCATAATACCTGTTTGCATTGGCGTGGTGTTCCATGCAAAAGTATATGGAGGATTGCCACCGCTTTGGCTAACTACCGCAAAGCCTGTTGCATTTTTATAGCAATCGGGATTGTTGCCCGCCACTGACGATAAAATGGCTGTCGGCTCAATTACTTTGTAGGTGTTGACGATGCTACAATTTCTATTGTCGGTAACAGTAAGCAAATAGTTGCCCGCTGTTAAGCTGCTGATGTTTTGAGTAGTTGCTCCGCCCGTCCAAGCAAAGGTGAAACCACCATTTGAGCCACTTACATTGGTTAAGAAAACAGCTCCATTGTTGCCACCATTGCACAACACATGCACAGTAGAATCTTTAATACTGAAAGGCAACGGCTGTGTAATGTTAATCAATGTGATGGAAGTGCAACCTTTGGCATCGGTGATGGTAAGCGAATAGGCACTTGCAGGCAGGTTGTTGATGGTGGGTTGCGTAGATAAATTACTCCACATATATTGATAAGGCGGAGTGCCTCCAGTGGCTTGCGTAACAATTTCGCCATCGCTGCCGCCATTGCAATTTACATTAAAGCCTTGTGCTGCTGCTGCAAGCGGTGAAGCAGGACCAGTAATGGTGTAGTCGCTAGAATCAACACAACCAAAGGCATCGGCAACCACCACGCGGTAAGTACCAATA
>CAZKHZ010000162.1:0-8622 GCA_964552715.1 uncultured Chitinophagaceae bacterium
AAACCCAATTTTCTTACAAAGAACGATTCATTACTCCTGCTTTTGCTCGCAACTAAAGTTGCCAGCTTTTTTTGATAAAAGGAAGATATTTAAAAAAGCGGCTTAAGCTGCCGAAAAATCTACAACCCCCTATCTTTTATCTACCTCTTTCTTTTTAATAAAATTGACCCAAGCTACTTCTATACCAATGTTCCATCGGAAACCCTGCCCAAAAAACACCGATGCACTTTTGGCATCAAAGTCGCGAAAGAAGGCATTATTATTGTTAGCATCTTGAATAAAAAAGCCGTTGGTAATATTGAAAAAGTTGGCGCGCACTGTAAACAGCCATTCCTTCTTTAAATTATAAGTGTATCCAGCCGAAACATCCAAAGTGTAGTATCCGGGCAGCTTATACGATTCGCGCCCAGCATTTTCACCTGCCAAAGTTTCGGGGTTAAAATCGCTGTAAAATTTATCGAAATAAGTGATGCGCGGTTTGATGTATAAACCTTTAATCGGCTCTATGCGAATCATGCCGCCTACCTGCATTTGTGCCGCCCCGCCTACATGCACACCTTTTGGGTTAAATGAAAGCACGGTATCTGTGCCAGATTCAAATACCCAACGGAACTTCACATTCGAATTCCACACCCAATCGCCATAGCTGAAAATACCTTCTATGGTAACCATTTTGTGGGGGCGCACGGCTAAATCCAACTCGCCACCCACGTGTCGCGCTTTGATGCCCGGCACATATACCAGCTCGCGGTCATCGGTGTTGTTAGGGTCAGTAAAAGTTGTTGTGTAGGGTTTATTCAACCACTCTGTGTAATAGCCGTTCACCGTTGCGCTCACCCAACGCGAGCGAAACAAGTAACCAACTTCAGCCGAAATAATTTCTTCGTTTTTGATGCCCGTGGTAAGGTTCAAGCCGCGCAATGGAATCAAGAAATTGTAGAAAGTAGCCTTGTATAAATAACCGCCATTTACAAACACGCTGTGCTGTTCGTTGATATTGTAGTTTACGCCCGCCTTGAAGGTTGCGCTGGGCAATTTTAGCAATGGCGTGCGCGAAAAAACCGCTTCATTTGAAGAGTTGTTGTAAGCCTGCGCGCCAACAATCTGCTTCACGGCTTGGCTGCCATTTTTTACAAAAGTAGTATCGCCACTTTGGGTTACCACTGCATTTTGCGCAGCCACCACCACATCGGTGCCATTGTAATAAGCCACATCATAATAGCCGATGCTTTCCTTTGAAACAATGTCTCCATCAATTTTCAAACTTTTTTTAGAAAAGCGATCTTCTTTTTGGTAAAAAGTTCCTGCAGCCGACACATTCACAAAAGCCGAAATCTTTTTGTTGCTCCACTCTACTTGCGCAAAACCACCACCCCAATTCACAAAGCCATAATCAAAGCGACCAAGCTTGTCACCCGCTACCAATGTATCGCGCTTTTGCCCGTTTAGGTTCGCGCTCGAAGGAACGATGATATACTTGCCGCCCAACAAATCATAAACTTCCTGATAATGTTCGCCCTTATAACTTCTAAAATCTAAACCGCCCGAAATATCAAAGCCCTTAGGTAGTTTATAGTTCATAGTTACCAAGCCGCCATACCAATAGTGATTGTTTGTAGAACTACGAATGTAATTGCTACCCTGCCCCGATTTGTACAAGAGGTTTTCGTCATACAGGCTTTGTACATTCAACTGATTCAAACTGTCATAACGAATGGTTTGTGCTACAATTTGTGTGCCGCCACCTTTGCCAATAGAGGTGTAGAATGTTGCCGACAAAAAGAATTTTTCGTTTGGTTGAAAAGAATAGCGCGCAATCACCTGTGGCTTGTGATATACATTTTGCGAAGTGTTGTAGCGCGAAGTGTTGCCCGAAGAAATGGTATCAACAATTATGCCTTGGTCATTGCGCACAAAAGTTCTTCTGTCTAAATTGCCCCAAGTAGGGTTGAAGGTGAAGCCTTCATCAATAAAACGAAAATTGCCTTTGGCAATGGCATCGGTTACATCTATCCCATACTTTTTGTTTGCCATCGCAGAATCATACGCCAAAATAGGCTGCTGACTAAAACGCTGCCCGTGGGTTTGTGGCGAACCAAAAGCCGAAACACTTATTAGATGCTTGCCCTCCTTAAACATCTTTTCAATTTTGGCATAATAAAAGCCCGATTGCTCATCATTGCCCGAAACCCAACCATTGCCTTGCCTGTAAGACCCAGCTAGCGAAATACCCCAACCCTGTGGCAACCTGCCGGAGTTAAACATCACCGATGTTTTGTAAAACTGATTGTTTGCAAAATCTTGCTTCACCGAAAGTTCGCTGCGATCGCGAATGCCCGAAGTGAGAATGTTGATGGTGCCGCCTACCGAAGGTAACGCCAACTTAGAAGCACCCAAGCCCCGTTGCACTTGCATACTGCGCGTTACGGCATCCAAGCCCAGCCAGTTGCTCCAATACACCTGCCCGTTTTCCATATCGTTTACCGGCACACCGTCAATCATCACTGCAACATTTGTTTGGCTAAAACCACGAATAGTGATAGAAGCATCGCCCGAGCCACCGCCCTTGTTAGTAGCATATACGCCTGGTGTGCTATTTAGCGCCAGCACCATATCGCGCGAAGCCAAATCCTCTTGAATACCCTTGGCATCTATTTTAGAAAATGCAACAGGCGTTTTACGCTCCACGGCAGGGTCGGCAGTGATAACTACCTCCTTCAACTCACGGGCTTTGAGTAGTAAGTTTAGATTGTAAACAGGCTGGCGCAATGTTACCCTTTCATTCAGCGGCTCGTAACCCGAATAGGAAATAGTAATAGTGTAAACACCATAATCGGCTTCAATAGAAAAGTTGCCATCCATATCGGTGGTAACCCCCACGCCTTCTTTCAATAATACATTGGCTTGAATCAGCCCTTCGCCAGTGGAGGCATCGGTAATTCTTCCTTTAATGGTGCCCTTTTGCGCGTTCACAAAAAGGGAGGCAAAAACTAATGTTGTAAGTAGAAATTTATGCAGCATGAAATTACAGCCAAAAATTTGAGCGGCAAGATTAGTGAATTGTATTTGCCCAATTCAATATAGGATAGAAACAATGCTATTTATTAATGAAAACATGATGCTTTGTTAGCGTACCACGCTGCCGTTGCTTATTGCTGTATTGGGCGAAACGAAAATCAACTTGCCGTTTTCATCCTCTGCCAGCAATATCATTCCTTTAGATTCTATGCCGCGCAGTTTGCGTGGAGCAAGGTTAGCAACAACACATACTTGCGTGCCGGGTAATTCTTCTGGCTTAAAATGTTCGGCAATGCCCGAAACAATGGTACGTGTTTCAAAGCCCATATCAACCGACAGCTTCAATAGCTTATCTGCCTTTTCTACCTTTTCGGCAGTAAGAATGGTGCCAACACGCAAATCAATTTTTGCAAAATCATCGAATATAATTTCGGGATTGAGGGCTGGGGGTTGAGCGGTGATGGTTGAAGGAATTTCTGGTTTCTGTTCCACTGTGTTTTTCAATTTAGCTATTTGAACTTCAATAATGTCATCTTCAATTTTATCAAACAATAAACTTGCTGTACCTAACTGATGATTGCCTTTCAGCAAAGTCATGTCGCCAATGTTTTCCCAATTAAGTTGGCTGCCATCTATGTTCAACATCTCAAACAATTTCTTTGAAGAAAAAGGAAGAAATGGTTGAGCAATCAAAGCAAGATTGGCAATGATTTGTATGCAATCATATAGCACAATGCCCGTAGCTTCTTTATCGGTTTTAATCAACTTCCACGGTTCTTTTTCGGTAAGCAGTTTATTGCCATGGCGCGCCACATTCATTACTTCTTGTAATGCTTCGCGAAAACGGAATTGTTCTAATGAATCTTCCACTTTCGTTTTTTGCTGTAGCATGAATGCTTTTAAGTCCGAACACTCCGTTGCATCGGGCACTTTACTTTCAAAGTACTTTTCGGTAAGCACCAACACACGGTTTACAAAATTGCCGAGAATGGCAACCAACTCACTGTTGTTTTTAAGCTGAAAGTCTTTCCATGTAAAATCATTGTCTTTGGTTTCGGGCATGTTGGCGCAAAGCGAATAACGCAACGCATCCTGCTTGCCAGGAAATTCGAGCAGGTATTCGTGCAGCCACACCGCCCAGTTTCGCGAGGTAGAAATTTTATCACCTTCCAGATTCAAGAATTCGTTTGCCGGAACATTATCTGCCGTGATAAATTCACCATGCTCCATCAACATGGCAGGGAAAATGATGCAATGAAAAACGATATTGTCTTTACCAATAAAATGAATGAGGCGTGTGTCGTTATCCTGCCACCATTTCTTCCATTCATCGCTGCCATTAAAGTGTTCGATGGTGTTCGAAATATAGCCAATAGGCGCGTCAAACCACACATACAAGACTTTGCCTTCTGCGCCTTCTACAGGAACGGGAATGCCCCAATCTAAATCGCGGGTCATGCTGCGCGGCTGCAAGCCATCGCCACTTTCGAGCCAGCTTTTGCATTGCCCATACACATTGGTTTTCCAGTTGGTGTGTTTGGCTAAGTATTGTTCGATTTTGGGTTGCAATTTATTTAGCGGCAAGAACCAATTCTTGGTCATGCGCTTTATTGGAACAGCACCACTCAACACCGAGCGCGGGTTGATTAAGTCGGTAGGTGAAAGTGATGAGCCGCATTTTTCGCATTGGTCGCCATAGGCGTTTTCGTTGCCGCAAACAGGGCAGGTGCCCATGATGTATCTATCTGCTAAAAATTGTTGGGCAGCTTCATCATAATATTGTTCGGTTTCTTTTTCTTCAAAACTGCCTTGTTCATACATTTTTTTGAAGAAGGCTGAGGCAGTTTCGTGATGTGTTTTGCTAGTGGTACGCCCGTAGGCATCAAATGAAATTCCAAACTCTGCAAAAGAGTTTTTCATCATGGTGTGGTATTTATCTACCACTTGTTGTGGAGTAATGCCTTCGTTGCGCGCCTTGATGGTAATGGGCACACCGTGTTCATCGCTGCCGCAAATAAATAATGCCTCGCGCTGACGGCTGCGCAGGTAGCGTACGTAAATATCGGAAGGCAAATAGCAACCCGCAAGATGCCCAATATGAACGGGACCGTTGGCATAGGGCAGGGCGGCAGTAATTGTATATCGTTTCCAGTTTTGCATAAGCTGGGCAAAGATGAAAATTGATTGGTGATTTTAGATTAAATCATTGTGGCACATGTTTACCTCAAAATTGCTTTTTTTAAAAACTCCAGAAAACAAAAAAGGCTGCCCTTACAAGGCAGCCTTTAAAATTTTAAAGCAATTATTTATCTAAGTAAGGTTAATGCACCTTGTTTTCTTCTTTCAATTTTTAAACCCGGCTTGGCTGCATCTTCTTCAAAATAAATAATGAAGTATGTATAGCTGCCCGATGGTTGTGGCGTGCCTTTGTAGCTGCCGTCCCATCCCTCAGGAATATCGTGCGCCAATTGACCCCAACGGTTGTAAATACGGAATTCCGAAACTTCTGGATTGTAGTTAGAAATTGGGAAGAAGCGGTCGTTTTTACTATCACCATTTGGTGAGAAAACGTTTGGCATAACAGTTTTGATAGCTACATAAATGTAACGAGAAGCATCAGCAAAACACTCTCTGTTTCCACCTGCATTGCGCACACGCACCAAATAGTTTGTATGAACTGTTGGCGCAGCCTTAGGCGAAGCACAATCTGCACAACTCAAGCCTGCACTTGGTAACCATTCGTAAGTAGGTGCATCAGCATTTTGGGTAGTTACATCCAATTGCACGCTTTCACCCAAGTTCAAGTAAATAGTATCCTCAGCAGGTGTAATGCTTGCCTGTATTTGCAAAGGCTCTTGCACATCTACTTTGTAAGTATCAACACAGAAATTAGCATTGCGAATAACAACCGTATAAGTGCCATTGTCCAAACTGTCAAAAGTTAATGAATCCTGATAAACACCACCATTAAATGAATACTGATAAGGAGCATTAGTAGCATTTACTGGCTCAACAGTAATTTTGCCATCAGCAAAAGGACCAAAGCATGAAGTAGAATCTACATTAAATGTAAATACGTCAGGTCTTGCAGCAGCGATGTTGTAAGTACCAGCAACAATATCACAACCCGCAGCATCCCTAACTCTTGCAGTGTAATTACCCACAGGCAAATTGATAAACTGTCCTAGGCTATTGCTGAATGAATCTACACCATTGCTTACAGCAAATACAAAAGGAGGCGTTCCACCAGTAGCGGTTAAAGATAATGTGCCATCACTTTTACCAAAGCAAATATTTGGTGTTCCTGCAAGTACTGAAACATTGATGGATGGCGGTTCAGAAATAGTTCTATTGCCAGTAACTCTACATTCATTTGCATCAATTACTGTAAAGAAATAATTGCCTGGTGCAAGGTTCACAGCCGAATCGCCAGATTGAGTAACCGATGGTGACCACAGATAACTGTAAGCAGGCGTTCCACCCGATGGGTTGGTTGCAATAAAGCCCGTGTTAGGCTGATTACATTTCACATTGGATGCTACTGGATTTACAACCAAAGCTGCTGGATTTGTAACGATGAAAGATTCTGCAGTTACACACTGATTGGCATCTCTGATAGTTACTGAATAAGTACCTGGCACTAAACCTGTTTTTGAGGTATCAAGCCCAGGCAAAGTGGAGCTCCAAGTATAAGTATATGGACGAGTGCCGCCTGTTGTTTGCAAAAGCACCGAGCCGTCATTCAAATTATTACAAGAAATATTTCTGAAAACGGCATTTGGTTGTAGTGAATCTGGTGAACTGATTACCGCTTGGGTAGTTGCCACACATCCATTTCTGTCTGTAATTGTTACTGTATAAGTTCCTGTAGCAAGATTTATTGCCCAGCTTGAATCCTGTGCAGGAGAAGTTGACCATTGATAATTGAATGGACCTAAACCACCTTTGCCGTTTGCCCATGCAAAACCGTTTGTGCTATATGAACAAAGGTTGTTACCTACCGTTCTGATTTCTGCAATAAATGTATCGCTTTGAACAATTGTCACATTGGCTACCGAGAAACATTGGTCTGCTCCGGTTACTGTAACGCTATAAGTGCCTGCACAAATATTTTGCGCGCTATTAGTTAAACTTCCTGTACTCCAATTATATGTGAAAGGTGAAACACCATTAAACGGTCGTACTCTTGCAAAACCATCGCAGGCTGCAAAACATGAAGTTCCTTTACTGCTATCTACAAAAGCAATTAAGCCTGTTCCTGGACTTACAAAAGTAGAACCAACTACTGTGCACCCCGAAGGCTGAGCAGTTACGGTAACTGTATAAGTTCCGGCTAAAACGCTGCCTAAGTTAGCTGTAGTTGAACCAGTGCTATCATTCCACAAGTAAGTATATGTGCCTTGTGGTGAAACGTTGGTAGTTATTGAACCATTATTGCCGCAATCAGCATTTACAGTAGTGAATGTAACCGAAGGTGTTGGGCTTACTGTTACAGTGATGCTATCTCGCGAAGTACATTGACCGTTGGCACTTGTACCAATTACCGTGTAAGTAACTGAAGATATTGGAGAAGCAACCACTAAACTATCTGTAGTAGAGCTTAGACCAAACGCAGGCGACCAATTGTAAGCAGCCGCACCCGTAGCGGTTAAAGTAATATCCGTTCCAGTGCAAAGTACGGTTGGACCCGAAACATCCACATTAGGCTGAGGAACCACACGTAAGAAAACTGTTTTGTAAGGTGAAAATCCGCAGCAGTCTGAGAAGATTCTCAATCTAACCTGATACTCACCTGCTGTGTTAAATACCAATCCATTAAATGTTTGAAACTGCGGACCTGTGTAGGTAGAAGGTGTAAGCGCACCGCCAAAATCCCAGTCGTAGCTTGTAGCACCTGGAATTACCGCTTGGAAGCTGGTAGCCTGTCCTGCACAAACAAAATAAGAGTCAACACCAAAAGGAGTTGCTGAAGTCAAAATATCAGGAATAAAACTGGCTTGATCAATAGCAATGTTTACAAAGCCCGTGTAGTTATCATTATTAAATGAAATGTTTTTTCTGCCGATAAGCGAGTAGCTTGTGTTGGCAGGTGTTGTGCTTGCAGTTGGAGGTGTTGCACTTGTGCCAAAGCTCCAGTTGCCTTGCAAACTTTGTTGATGACCAAAAGTAACCTGTGTATTGGTACAGCTTGTATTCGATACATTGATTACTTCCTGAATAGCCAAGTTGAATAAAGTGTCGTAAGACGCAAAAGCCACACCGCCATCTAAATATATTTTGTTGCTTAAACCTGTTTGTCCTGTGCCGCCTATACCACCTTGTCCGCCATTACCGCCTCTGCCGCCTCTGCCTGTCGGGTCTGAATCGCAACCACTGGTAGTGCCGTTACCACCTGTTCCACCTGTTCCACCTGTTCCGCCATTTCCCCCTGTGCCACCAGCACCAGCAGTTCCTACAGCAATATTAGATTGTATAAAATTACCTGCTGTGCCATTGGTAAAGGCATACACCCCAAAAGATGAACCGCCACCAAAACCACCGATTCCTCCAGCACCGCCAGATCCACCACCGGCACCGCCCCCGCCCCCGCCTCCATCACTATTT
>CAZKHZ010000163.1:0-8546 GCA_964552715.1 uncultured Chitinophagaceae bacterium
GCACTACTTCCTCTGTAGTTACGCCATCTGTAGCAGCAGGTGCCGTTTCTTGCGGCTGAGCTTCAGGCTGCGGTTCTTCTGGTTTTGCTTCTTCTTTTTTAGCTTTTTTCTTTGCTTTTTCAGGCACTACTTCCTCTGTAGTTACGCCATCTGTAGCAGCAGGTGCCGTTTCTTGCGGCTGAGCTTCAGGCTGCGGTTCTTCTGGTTTTGCTTCTTCTTTTTTAGCTTTTTTCTTTGCTTTTTCAGGCACCACTTCCTCTGTAGTTACGCCATCTGTAGCAGCAGGAGCCGTTTCTGCCTTGGGCTCTGTAGGCTTATCTTCTATTTTAGGTTGTTCTGGCTCAGGTTGAGATTGTACTGGTGTAGCAGGCTCTTCTTTAGTTTCATTGGTATATTTCTGTCTTCTGCCCGCAGGTTTCTTTGGCTGCTCCTCCTGTGGTTCAGCATTGGCAGGTGGTGCGTTATTGTTCTCTGGTTGCTGCTCGGTTGGTGGGGCTTGTTCTTGTGGGGCAGGTGTTTCTTCCCCTTTTATTTCATTGGTGTATTTCTTTCTACGTCCTGCGGGTTTAGGCGTTTCAGGTTGTGCAGTCCCATCCACCGCAGTTCCAGGAATTGGAGGTGCGGTAGCAGGCGTTTGTTTCTCCTCGCCATCACCTTGGGGCACTTGCGGGTCAACAGGCTTTGGCTTAGGTTTTGGGCGGGGCATTTCATCCGGCTTTTCTCCTGCTGCAATCTGCTTCTCACGCATTCTATCCAAGAAATCTTGGCGGTTAGCCGCAGAGCCAATCACGTAACGATAAAACTTTCCATTGTCGCCTTTGATAACATTCTTACCGCTTGGCATCAATGCCCCAATCTGCGTGGCAAATACATCATAAGAACTTAAAATTCCTAACACGCCACGGGTATATTCAAAGTAAAACCACTCGCTTGCACCTGTGCGAATGTGGATGTTCATGTAGTCAGAACCTTGGCGGTAACCTAGTTCAATAAAGCCATCCAATTTTTTATTGATGGCTCTTTCGCCTACATAACTCAGACCAAACTTTCCTATGCTGCGCAGGGTACCATCTTCTTTATCAAAAACAAAGTTCACACCTGTAAACACAAGATTATGAATGAATTCTTTAGGGCGTTTGAATGTGCCTGCACGGTCAAATTCCTTCATTATGGCATCATCTTTTTTGTCATCACACAACTGTGCCAATTGCTTTTTGAATCTATCGCCTTCATACGAAACATCATTGTTGTCAATGTTGTCGGCATACATGATTTGTGCCAGTTTTTCATCCAATTCTTTATTGGTTCTAATGTCAATACCCAGAGTTGTATTAAAGGTGAAGGAGCCTTTTTCTAAGTTATTTTCTACATCACCTACCATTCTAAAACCAAGCGTGCCAAAGTCTAAACCGGGAGTAAATTCACCTTCACCATAAATAATTCCTTTCTCATCATTGTAGCGCAGAATATTTCCTTTCGGATTCATGTCCACGATTTTCTTTTCATCGCCAAACCAATACTCATTCTTTTTAGCATCATGATATACAATGCCATCAGCACGCAAAATCACAGGGTCGGTAAGGTTTTCTTTTACAGAAAGTAAGTTTGAATAAAGATGAATTTCTTCGGCTGTTTTTGCGCAACTAATACCAGCAATAACTGGAGTGCCTGTTGCATCTTTTGATTCTGCTTTGTAATGAATTTTAAGTTGCTTAGGATTGATGGTATCTTCAAACGAAAACTCTGATGGTTCAACTTTACTATTTTGATAAGCAATCTTTGAAACACCTTTAAAAATCATAAAAGGGTTTTGGGAATACATGCTTGCCTCGCCACTAAAAGTAACATTAGGATATAGCAGGAATTTCAAACTTTCATCAATGGGACCTTTTGAAGAAAGGTGATATTCTTCTTCTTTGTTTTTGCGCTCACCCACTACTGTCTTCTTTACGCTTATATCATCAAACACGATAGTTTGTTCGGGTGTGTTTAGTGCCTGATATTTATACTCGCCACTACCGCGCAATTCTGCTTTGCTCAGAATATCTAAAGTAGCTTTTGTGATTTTGTGTGTGCCACTTATGGTGTCAGAAATAATGGTGGCATTATACAAGGTACGCATCTTGGCATCGGCTTCAATAATTACCTTACCCGAATCGGGAATGATGCGGGAATCAGCAACAATAATTTCGGGTATTTGCTCTACTTGTAAAATAGAATTCAGCAGGTCGTAGGTAGCACGCTTTGCAATAAAGCGCAAACCTTTCTGCCCTTTATTTAGGGATGTAAAATACTCGCCATTGCTGCCTTGTGGTGCTTTAAATTCAAGTATGTGTTTGTCAATATCCCACCTAAAATCGGGTATCAAAGTGTTGTATTGATTGTAAGTAAACTCAGTAGGAACACCTTTTAAGTTGTTACTGAAATTTCCTTCGCGCTTAGCAAAATCAACTTTAGATTTTACGTTCTCTGAAAGGAATGCAGTCTCCGTTCCATCGGGTGTTTTGATACGCAGCGAAGAAGTATCTGCACCCAAATCTTCTGTCTTAAAATAGAATTGATTGGAGATAAGATTTGCCTCGTTCCAGTCTAAAGTGCCATCGCCAAAAAGTCCTTTGTTGGTAAGCAATAAATTGCCCTTTAGTTGGGTTGATTTACCATACATGGCAAATGGAGTTTCAGTCATGCGCGCATACATGCTATCGGCTTTGCTTTTCCAAAAAATATCTACACCTACTGATTGTACATCGGGTGTCATTACACCTGTTTTGGTTGCAGCAATAGTGAATGAATCTGTTTTAGCCAAAACAGAATCGGGGTAAAACCGAATGTTGGTAGATGTGAATGCTGCTGTGCTGTATGTGATTACTCCGTCTCCTTTTAAACCACCGTAATCTAAGTTGATAGCACCTTTATAATTCCCCTTGTCTTTGAACAATGCCAAGCCTGCTTTTGGAGCTTCGGTTTTAAATCCAAGCGACATATCATCCTGCAATTTCAAGTCCTCGCTTATATCAGGAAAAATACCACCGCTCACTAACTTTCCTTTAAAGTCAAGCACCGATGGTTCAAGATTATTTAAGCTGTCAATTTGAAAAGGCTCTACTTCAAAAAAGAAATCTTTCTTGCTGTAAGCACCTTTATTTTCGGTAGAATCTTCGTAGTAAACATAAGATGAACTCTTTGTTGTAATGCGCGGAAATTGATGCAAGCGTGAGCGACCAGATTTGTTGATTGGGGCATCCACTTCCAACATACCTACTAGGTTTTCGAGTTTCGAGCGCAACGGCTTTAAAACTGGTTTCCCTTCTTCATCCAACTTGTCGCCATCAGGTACAAACATCATCAATGAATCTACCTTTGGCATAGCTACTTTAAATGTATCGTATTCAAATGCATGACCTTCGCCTGCAATATCAATTCTACCTGCAATGATGGTTCCATCTAAAAGCAAGTCGCGGTTCTTTTGAAGTTTCACCGATTTCTTGCGCGGAAAGAACATCACGTTTGCAGTATCACTTATTGGAATCAAACTCACACCTTTCAATTCCATATCGGCATTGTTGATGTCTAAGAAGTCAATGCCACCAGGAGATACAGAGCGCATTCTTATTATATCATAGTCTGTTTTTTTAGCATTGGCAAGCACGTACATATCAGTTTTTTCGCGCACTTTAATCATGCCTGTTTCCTGATCGTAAATGATAAATCCTTGCTCTACTAATTTGTAAAGCAGACTTCTGATTTGCACCTCTGTTAACTTAGGGTCAATTTTTTTTGCGTACGACTCTGCCGAAACTTCATCTGTACCTGCCTGGCTTTTTAATACGCGCAGAATAGAAAGTGGCTCATAAGAAGCTACTCCTTGCATTTGGCGTATTCTATCTTTGTTGAAGTAATTGGTGCTTTCGTAATTTGCAGGATTTACACCCACACCCGAAAGGATTTTAAACTGCAATCTTGTAGAATCCAAATTCCATAAAATGGCATCAGTTTCAAACTCATATTGGTGATAAGAATCTATAAATCGTGAACGACCGATAGCTGTTTCACCTCTAAGAATTTTTACTTCGCGTTTATCAACGTTATAGTTCAAATTTACTGAAGGGTGAAAGATGGAATCTTTGCCAAAAAATATCACCATTTCAGCTTTTGTAGCACCCAATTCTTTATCTCGAATAATCAAAATATCTTTTGAGTATGCTTTCATAACTACACGCTTACCATCGCGCGAGTAGAATTTGAAACCAGCACTTTCTCCATCCGAGCTGTAGCCTACAACTTTGGTTCCCCAAAAATTAAATCCACCAAAATAGTCCACATTAGGCGCTACCTGATTCAGTACAATATTGTTGTCGTAAGATTCAAACTTTGGATATTGAGAAGCAGTAGAATCATTATTAAAAACAAGCTTGTCAATGTATTTACCCTGCAATGTTTTCTTTAGGAAATTAGTATTGGTAAAGGTTGCCGAATCGGCAGTAAATCCAAATGAGGATAGATTTACTGAGTATTCTTTCAGTTGGCAAAATACCTTGTTTGCATCTTGGCTTGAACGTTTCCAGTCAGTTCGTCCACCTTTGCCTTCAAACTTGTTTTCAACGGGATAATAATAGCCCGATGTATTGTTTACCTGAATTGTATCGGTAGCTAGGCAACCATAAAAACGTGTTTGAGGAACCTTCAATCTGGGTTTGCCGTCAGCATATTCCAATTTACAATCTGTAGCATCTACCTTCCAGGCTTTTGCCTGCGAAATATGTAAAGCATTCGACTCGAAATATGATTTTGAGAACTCAAGAAAAGCTGTGAATTCTCTATTGTCGCCACGTTTTAAATTACGCAACATCTGGTCGCATACATCATCCCAATCATTAAACAATGTTTCTGATTTTCCGCTGTTTGCAAAAGCAACAACCGAGTTTAAATAATTTACAAATGGGGGAGAAGCGGGCATGTTTCTTTCGCGCATTACATTGGCGGTGGCTGCCATATACTTTAATTGCGGTTCGGTTATTTTACCCTCTTTTAAAACCTTTTGAAATGCATCAGTAGATAGCTTACAATCTGGTAAACCATTGATGTTCATAAATGCTACAATATCTTTAGCAAACTGATTAGGCTCGGTTGAAAATTGGGTATTGTTTTGTGCTTGTATAAAAAACGGCAACAGGATAAAAACTATAATCAAATTCTTCATGCAATAATTTTACTTTTTGCTTTGATATAAAGCGCTTTAAGCGGCTGAAAATAGCATTACTTTCCTAAGCGAAAAGCGAACTGATGCGAAATGTGAATTTACTTGTACAGTGCAGAATTAAATTCTCTCTGCAATGTCGTATTCGTTGCGGTTGGTAGCACTGCGCGAAATGAGTTCGGCAAGAAAACCAGCAAGAAATAATTGCACACCTACCACTAAAAGTACCAAGCCAAAATAGAACAGCGGGCGTTCAGTCATTCTATATGCTGCAAAAATAAATTTGCCAATAGAAAGATAAAGCGAAATGCAAAAGCCAATGAAGAAACATAACACGCCAACACCACCAAAAAGGTGCATGGGGCGTTTGGCAAAACCTGTGATAAATGAGACACTTAATAAATCGAGAAAGCCAAAAAGAAAACGCTCTAAACCAAACTTAGTAACACCGTATTTGCGCGCCTGATGTTGCACTACTTTCTCGCCAATGTTTCCGTAGCCAGCGCGCTTTGCCAACACCGGAATGTAGCGGTGCATTTCGCCATACACTTCAATGCTTTTTACAACTTCATTTTTATAAGCTTTTAAGCCGCAATTAAAATCGTGTAGCTTAATTCCTGTCACCAAGCGCGTGGCACCGTTGTATAATTTTGTTGGAAGTGTTTTTGTAATAGGGTCAAATCTTTTTTGTTTCCAACCGCTTACTAAATCAAAGCCATCTTGCGTAATCATTTTATATAGCTCTGGAATTTCTTCTGGACTGTCTTGCAAATCGGCATCCATTGTAATTACTACATCTCCACTTGCTGCCTCAAAGCCATTGTGCAGCGCAGCACTTTTGCCATAATTTCTTCTGAACCTGATTGCTTTATAATTGCTGTGTTCGGCAACAAGTTTTTGAATCACTTTCCATGAATTGTCACGGCTGCCATCATCTACTAAAATTACTTCGTAGCTAAAATTATTAGCCAACATCATTCGGTCAATCCAAGCCGAAAGTTCGGGCAATGATTCTGCTTCATTTAAAAGAGGAACAACAACGGATATATTCATTCGAATATTTTAGATTTTAGATTTCAGAAGTTAGATTGAATGAAACAACTCAACAAATATTGAATATTTTACCCTTTGTCATTTTCATTTTTCGATTAACCATTTTCATTTATGGCTCTGTCGTTTCTTCTTACAAAAACTGCAATTAATAAAGAAAGAATTGCCCCAACTATGGTGGATGAAAGAAACCTAATACTTTGAGATTTTATTGTTGGCGTGTAATCGGCAGCTTTAATTAGTTTTAATTGCTTTTCAATTTGGTCTTCGGGAGTATTGAACTTTTCCATCATGGCTTCTGCTTTTTCGAGCGCGGCTTCTTTTACAACATCTACCAAAGCAGGGTCAATGAACTTGAACATGATAAATCCGAAAGCATCAATTAAAAATGAACCAAGAAAGGCAGTAATAAATATTGCAAGGAATGCTTGCCCAAAACTGTTGAAGCCGCCAATTTCTTTGCGGTAAGTAATGCCGCCATACACCATGCAAAAAATCAAAATGATGTAAAGTGAAAGTGTAAGCAAAGACGCCAGCAGCGCGGCATCAATTAAGTAGATTAAAACATATCCTGCAATCATCAGTAAGCCTGCTATGATGCCGTATTTAATTGGTGTAGAATATTGCATAACCGAAAATTTATTTGATTAAATGATGAGATAAAGATGCAACTCCGTTATTAATAACACCCAATGCCTTGCCAACAAGTTGTTCACCTACAAATGGTGAATTCTTTGAGCGCGACCGAATGTCCTTTGTTTCAAATGTCCATTTTATGTCGGTTGAAAACAGGGTCAAATCTGCATTTGTACCTTCTTCTATAGCACTTTTTTTTATGCCAAGAATGTTACGTGCGTTGTTGCTAAAAAGGTTTACTAAGTCAGTAACATCAAGGTGTTCGCGCAAGCGTGTGTTGGCAACTGCAAAAGCTGTTTCCAATGCTTCGATACCAAAATCTGCTTTATCAAATTCCAACTTCTTGCACTCTTCATCGTGCGGGCGATGTTGTGAAGTAATGGTATCAATAGTACCTTCTTTTATCGCCTTGATGATTGCATCCGTTTCAGCTTTCGGACGCAACGGTGGATTTACTTTCCAATTGGTATTGTAGCTGCCCACTGCTTCATCTGTTGCCCAAAGATTGTAAGCATTTACCGATGCCGAAACTTGTAGTCCTTTCTTTTTAGCAGCCTTAATTAACTCAACTGATTTTTTTACCGAAATATCTAAAAAGTGTAAGCGAGAATCGGTGTATTCCAACACATATAAATCGCGAGCAACGGCAATTTCTTCGGCAAAAGCTGGCATTGCTGGTAAGCCCAACAAGGTGCTTACTTTGCCTTCGTGCATGGTGCCGTTTTTGGATATGCTTTTATCTTCTGGATGCAGCATTATCAAGCCTCCAAATGCTTTTACATATAGCAGCGAACGCTCCACCATTCCTGCGGTTGGCGAAGTTTTTAAACCGTCAGAAAATGCAACTGCACCTGCATCATACATGTCATACAAATCGGCAAGTTCTTTGCCTTCGCAGTTGTGCGATAGCGCGCCAATTGGCAACACATTTACGGCATTCCCCTTTGCTTTGTTCAGCACATATTCTACCATGCTTTTATTCTGAATAACAGGCTCGGTATTGGGCATGGCGCAAACATGTGTGTAACCACCCGCAGCGGCAGCCTTGCATCCAGTTTCGATGGTTTCTTTGTATTCAAATCCTGGGTCAGCAAAAAATGAATTCAAATCCACCCAACCAAGGCTAATATGCAAACCATTAAACTGTACTTCCTGAAATTTTTGGGTGTTGCGAATGTTGCTGCCAATCTTTTTGATTACACCGTTTTCAATCAATATATCCTTTACCGTGTTGTGATGTGACGAACCGGTGTCAATAATTTTTGCAGCGCGGATAATTATGTTCATGTAGCGTTTTGTACCGGAACTCAAAAATAGAAATGCAATTGACTTGGGTGAAATAAAATTTTGAGATGCAGAAGGTTGGAGCTAATTAAATTGATGTTTAGATAAATGAACTGATACCTCATTAGATTTACATTCAACACATCTGGGTAACTAAAACGGTTTAGATTTTTACCAAGTTCTTGATACCATTATCGTTTTAAACTTGATAGCATTGCAGTACGTATTTCAATAGCAATCCTAAATCCGTTCACCTTAAATTTTTTCTTTTGGGGGCTTGTTTTTTAATAATTTCCATAAAGAAGATTGTTTTAGTTTAAAAGAATGATTTTGAGCCGTTATGGGTGCAAATTTTGCCATTGCGGCACTCCGCAGGTGC
>CAZKHZ010000164.1:0-4631 GCA_964552715.1 uncultured Chitinophagaceae bacterium
AATGGCGACAAACCCATTGTATCGCCCAGTAAACTCAATTTGTGTTTTTGCATGTTTACAAGGATAATATACTGCTTCTAAAAGTTCACCACTAACCTGCCGTTCACCCTGCGGTTAGTGAGGTAGTTGGGCACGGCATATTGATTGTTGGCAACATCGCGCACCCAGATGTAGGACACGGTGTTTTGAATGCCCAACACATTGAAAATTTCGAGCGATACCCACACGCTTTTCAGCATCACACCAAAGCCTTTCTTTTTCTTTGCCCAATCGCTGCTCCAAAGCTGCCCCAAAAAGCCAATATCAAGTCTGCGGTAGGGTGGCACACGCAACACATCTCTAAAGCGGTTATTATCTGGCGGACCAAAAGGTAAGCCGGTTCCAATCAATAAACTCAGATTAAGTTTTATGTATTTGAATTTGGGAAGATGGTCTTGAAAAAACAGGGCGAAATTTACCAATTGGTCGGTAGGGCGAGGTATGTAGCCAGGGTTTATAGTTGCAGAATCTACAATCACATCGCGGTATGTGCGCGTGTTGGGCACTTCTTTTCCTGTGCTGTCGTAGTAGGCGGTGTACTTATCGCCAACAATATCCTCACCCGTTTTCAAAAAGCTAAGGCTTATCCACGATTCATCGCCTTCAGCAAGTTCCCCATTCAAGCGAAAGTCAATACCTGCAGCATATCCATTAGCCTGATTCTGTCCATAGTATCTAATCAGTACATTGTCAAATTCGTAAGGCACCAAATCCCACAAATGTTTGTAGTAGGCTTCTGCCACAAAACTAAACGGACGCTTCCATGCTTTGAAGGCATAGTTGAAACCTGCAACAACCTGTGCCGATTTTTGCGAGCGAAGATTGGTGTTTACTTCTCCTTTCAGGTTGCGCATTTCGCGGTAAAAAGGTGGTTGATAATACAAGCCACCTGCAATGTTTATTACAATATCAGCCTTGCTTTTTGGCTTCACCGAAAACTGAACACGAGGCGAAAGCGTCAGCAGTTCTTTATTCAAATCCCAGTAGGAATAGCGCAAGCCGTAAGTCATGCTATACTTTGTGGTATCGCCAAACTTCCATGTGTCTTGAATGAATGCGCTAAAGCGATTGGATTTTAATGTATTGCTTGATTTTAAAACTGTGTTCAATCGAACATTTTCGCCATCGGTAGTAAAAGGAAAAGATGGCAATGAGTAGCCCGCACTATCCAACCTATCCCACTCACTTATTTTGTCTTGGATGTATTCACGCTTGTAGTCAACACCCCATTGCAGATTGTGATTGCCTTTAAACCAACTACCGCGATGTGCCGCCACATACACTTCGCTACGCAGGGTGTTGCGCGCCCAACTCTGCAAGCCTCCAACACCAAGACTAAATAGATTTTCACCAAAACTTTCTCTGCTGAAATCGCTTTCCACTTGGCTTAGAAAATACTCGCCTAGAATATCGTAGGCTTCTTTCTCATTATTAAGATATGCTGAGCCCAATAGCTTCAAACTCAAATTTTCTGTTGGCTTATAGTTAAGTGCAACACCGTTCATGAACGTTTGATAGCGGTCTGCTTCTTGACCTTCAAAATAAACCGTAAGGCGTTTTACATCGGTGATGTAACCAAAAGTTGTTTCGCGTTGCACTGGTTTAAAGTCAAAGCGGTTGCGCGAAAACTGAGTGATGATTTCCGTGCTCCATTTCTCGTTCCATTGAAAAGTAAAGTAGCCTTGTATATCCAGAAAGTTGGGGCTGTACTGTCCGCTGGTTTCAAGGCTTCTAAGAATGTACTGGCTCAATCTTTGGCGCACACCCACAATAAAAGTGAAGCGTTGTTTCTTATCAAACACGCCTTCTAAGTGTCCGCTGAAACCCAATAAACTTGCACTGAAAGATCCACCAAATTTCTTTGGACGTTTGTAAGTAACATCCATCACCGAACTCATTTTATCACCATAGCGCGCCTGAAATCCACCCGAAGTAAACTTGATGTTTTGCACCATGTTTGGGTTAGCAAAACTTAAACCTTCTTGCTGCCCGCTGCGAATCAAAAACGGGCGATACACTTCAAAGTCATTTACATACACTAAGTTCTCATCAAAGTTGCCACCGCGCACACTGTATGTGCTGCTCAACTCATTGTTTTTTTGCACGCCCAATGCCTGTGCCGAAAGATAGGCTTCTATACTTTCATTCACCGTTGGCAGCAATTGCGATTTCACATTTATTTCTGTGGTGCTCGCCTCTTGGCGTTTAGAGCGGTCTATGATTTCAACCCCATCCAGTTGCTTTACTTTAGAAGTAATTTCTGCATCAAGCGTATAAACTTCATTGGGTTTCACCGAAAGTTTCTCGCGAATAGTTTCAGTATTAAGCGATGAAAAAACTAGCGTTATCAGTTTGTTGGCAGGCACTTTAAGTTCGTACTCGCCTTTGTCATTAGAGTTTGAATAAAAGCGTTGATTCTCTTCAACAACTACACTTACAATGGCAGGCTTGCCATCAGATAACAGAATCTTACCTTTCACAGTTCCTGTTTCTTGCGCAAAAGCAAACACAGATACCAAAGAGAAGGTAAGCCCGAAAAGAATTCTCAAAAACATCCGCAATGAAACGTTGAAATGTGTAGTTTAGTGTGGCAAGCCACTTTTTTATTGAAAGTGCGATAATACAACGTTCTACTTATAGGTTGTTTAGATTTTTAAGCCCTACTTCTGATAAGTGGATTGCCAAATCCAATATCGAAAGCCCTGTTGCGTTGTTTTACTATGTTTACACCACTAAAGTTTTGAAAACTAATGAGTTTAAGGTTTGCAATTTTATTTTCGCTTACGCTGCTTGCATCATTCTCTTTTTCGCAGGAGCTAAAATGTAAGGTTTCGGTAAATGGTCAGCGTATTACCAATGTGGACGCATCCATCTTCAAAACTATGGAGCAGCAGATTTTTGACTTTATGAATGCCCGCACTTGGACACAAGATGTGTATGCCCAAGAGGAGCGAATTGATTGTAGTTTGTTTATCAATCTTGAAAGTTCTCCTGCGCAGGATGCCTATTCTGCCTCGGTGGTAATTTCTTCTTCACGTCCTGTTTACCATAGCAGCTACAGTTCTACGCTTATTAACTTTCAGGATAAAGACTGGCTGTTTACTTACGTACAGAACCAACCACTGGAATTTAATATCAATACTTACAACGGAAATCTTTCTTCCATACTTGCCTTTTATGCTTTCATGATAATTGGTTTGGATGCCGAAAGTTTTACAAAAGGTGCAGGCACAAAATATTTCACCATTGCCGAAAATATCATGAACAACGTGCCCAACAATTCACCCGAGGCTAAGGGCTGGCGACCATTTGATGGCATCAGAAACCGCTATTGGATGATTAATAACTTGATGGGCGGCAAGTACGATAACTTTAAAGAGGCAATTTATAAGTATCATCACTTAGGTATGGATCAGTTCTATGAAAAGCCCGAAATTGCAAGAACCAACATTACAGCTGCCATTAGCAGTTTAGAACAAATTGCGCGCGATAACCCTAATAATGTTTTGCTGAACATGTTTATGCAGGCAAAGAGCGATGAACTGATGAACATTTTTTCGGGTGCACCTCAAGGCGAGAAAAGTCAGGCGGTGATAACGCTGCGCAAAATAGACCCTTCCAACGCATCTAAGTATGATGCGATTTTGAAGAACTGATTCAAGTTCTCTTAAATTATTGGACATCTATTTCAATTTCAGGACATCTATTGTTGTTCGTGACATTTGATTGTATATTTGTCAGCAACAATGAAGTTCTACGATAAATATCCGCAACTTAAAGAGAAAGATTTCTTGGCTAAAATGCTTACAAGAACTGTGTTTTCAACAATGTCTTTGGAGAACCAGCAAGTATCAATTTCAAAAGTTGAAGAGATTGTTTTGGTATTGTTAAAGGAACAAGAGTTAAAAGGAACACAGTTCTTTTCTAATCAAAGTCATTAAAGGGACGAAATTTCCATTGTCTGCCATTTTCATTGCCTCAATATATATTTTACGACTGTCACCTTCTCGGTGATAAAGTTCAAGTGGTTTGTATCCAAATTTCAAAGCTATTACATTCATGAGAATTCGCCCTGTTCTGCCGTTGCCATTATTAAACGGATGAATGCGAATAAACTCATAGTGCGCAAAAGTTAAACAGTCAATATGTTCTTGCTGAGTTGAAGCCTTACGAGCCTTGAAGTTGATGTTATCAATGAACTGATACATTAATTGCAGTACTTTTGAAGGGGAGGGAGGAGTTAATTGTCCTACCATAACAGTTGTTGAACGCCAAGAACCAGCCCAACTGTAAAGTTCTGAGAAAGCAATGTTGTGAATTTCTAAAAGTAGCTGAGTCGAAATTTCCGTTTCGCTATCTAACTGAAAAACAAAGAGTTCAGCAGCTGCAATTCCTTTTGCTTCATACTCATTGATAATATTCTTATCAGTAATGTCAAGTTTGTTCTCGTCAGGTGATGGTGTCCAATTTGTGCTATCATCCATCCCTCAAAGGTATCAATTTTAACTTTCGTATTCATTACTTACATCTTCATTCTCTACTTATATCTTGGGTGAAACTGCATAATCGTGCTTCTCAAAAACTCGCGATCT
>CAZKHZ010000164.1:4731-8504 GCA_964552715.1 uncultured Chitinophagaceae bacterium
CTACTTATATCTTGGGTGAAACTGCATAATCGTGCTTCTCAAAAACTCGCGATCTAAGTGCGTGTATATTTCTGTGGTGGTGATAGAAGCATGACCAAGCATTTCCTGCACTGTGCGCAGGTCTGCACCACCCTCAATTAAATGTGTGGCAAACGAATGCCGGAATGTGTGCGGAGAAATAGTCTTTTCTATACCCACTTTCAAGGCTTGATCTTTTATGATGTAAAATATCATCACCCGTGAAAGCCGCTTGCCGCGTTTGTTTAAAAACACAATGTCTTCCTCGCCCTTTTGCACAGCTACCTGTGTGCGCACAAAATCAAGATAATTGTTCAACTGTTTAGAGGCTTCGGAACCAATGGGCACAATGCGCTCTTTATCGCCCTTGCCCACCACCTTCACAAAACCAGCCTGCAAATAAAGATTTGAAATTTTCAGGTTCACCAACTCACTCACCCGCAAACCGCAGCTATACAACACCTCCAACATCGCACGATTGCGTTGCCCTTCGGGTTTGCTCATATCAAGGCTTTCAATCACTGCTATGGTTTCGTTTACCGAAAGTGTGTCGGGCAGCTTGCGTGCCAGCTTAGGTAGCTGCAACAACTCGGCAGGGTTTGTTTTTACTTCATCCTCCAGCAAAAGATATTTCCAAAAAGCGCGCAAGCCCGACACAATACGCGCCTGAGAATGTGCATCAAAACCAAGCTCATTCAATTGCTTTACAAAGCTCTGCAAATTCTTTAATGAAATTTCCTTCATCCCAATACTTGGAAATTCATGCAGCATAAAGTTTTCCAACTTCAACACATCGCGCTGATAAGCCTCTATCGAATTTTGCGATAGCGACTTTTCTAACTTTAAATAATTAAGAAACCCCTTGATGTATGGTTGCCAACTCACAGGCGCAAAGAAGTAAATTCAATTGAAGTGATACTAATTGTACATTAAAATTAGCCTGTAAAGCATTTTAATGTTTAAAATAGTAATGCCGTTCTGACAGTTGTTTAATGCAATTTGATGCAATCAAAATTGGGCTATTACAAATGTCTAAACGGTATGATTAGTTTTGCGCAGCACAAAACAATTGTGCATAGAACATATATTCAAGCATGAAGAAAATTATCATCATCAACGGACCCAATCTGAACCTGCTTGGTAAGCGCGAAACAGACATCTACGGCACCACCACTTTTGAAGAGTTTTTTGAAGACATAAAAGACATTTATAATGGGGAGGTAAACCTCACTTACTACCAAAGTAATGTGGAGGGAGAACTGGTGAATAAATTGCAGGAAGTAGGCTTTAGTTTTGATGGAATTATTTTGAATGCTGGCGGCTATACCCACACTTCGGTAGCCATTCGCGATGCTATTGCGGCAATAAAAACTGCGGTGGTGGAAGCACACATCTCTAACATTTATGCCCGCGAAGAATTTCGTCAACATTCTTTGATTTCGGCAGTGTGCAAAGGCACCATTTCGGGCTTTGGTTTAGATAGCTACATACTTGCCTTGGATAGCTTTTTGAATTGAGGCGACTATTGACTACGATTCATCATGTAGAAAAAAGCGTATACCCGTCAACAAATTATCCCTTAAGATGTCTGTTTTGGAATCATTTAAAGTTGCTTTTAAACTTACTGTTTAAAACCTTTCTCAAAATGTATTCAGCAGTGTAAACAATCACCTGTATATGAATAGCAAAGGCAATGGTAACTATTTTGAAAATCTATGGATTATGGAAATTGCTTATAGACAATTTTGCTCGGCAAAAAGCGAACCGAATATACTGTTTCGCCCCGAATAACCACACCTATTCTATAGGAAAGTATTGTTGTTTTTACTACAATTCGATAGTGTGTTGTGTAACCTTTCAGCAGTAAAACGCTCGTTATAATAGGGATATTTTAGCCTTTTCTATTTGCGAGATTTTTGTATCCAATGAGAGCCGAAGTTCTTTACTCCGCAACTTATCAATGTCGCGGTCAAAACTCTTCTTCACTATGATTTTCATTTGCGCAATTTCTTACGGATTGAGTCTATAGACACCGACCCTTTTTCCTTCATCCCTTCATCAATCATTTGAGCCATGTAAAAATCGTCCCAATGCTCACCTTTAAGCACATTAATTTTTTTCGACAAAGCACTTATGATAACAGCCATTGCATCGGCTTCGCGCTTATTATTAAATTTTGCTACCAGTATAGTCATACCACCATATTTGTTACTATGCGAATGTACAAAAACAAGCTGTTTTTCTTGAAAAATGTTAGGATAATTTTCGAGTCGCTTTATTGCTTTTGAAGTAATAAAAGTTGACGCACAATTTACCATTTAAAATCTTTGCTCAATTGAGGTTCAGCAGTCCACCACCTTCATTTCGGCAGTGTAAACAATCACCTTTTTATCAATAGCAAAGCCAAGCTGCGCAAAGGCATTTGCATATTCGCCCACTTGTACTTTGTGTGCAGCTTCGGGCTTGCCTGTCTTGTATTCAATGATGTTTATTGTGTTGGTTTTGGTGTTCAGCATCACACGGTCGGGGTATTTTATTTTGCCATCAAGTAGCAATGGTTTCTCAGCATATATTTTGTATGGCAAATTGAAGAACTGATGTAACTCAGGGTGCATTAAAATTGTATGAGCATCGGTTGCAATTATTTGGCGAAGCACTTCTTCATCAATTCCGGAACTTACAAAATTGGCAATCATATCATTTGCATTGTCGGCATAAGTTACCTGAGCCAGCACCCCGTGCAGCAGGTTGCCATATTCTATATCGTCTAACTTTTCCTTTTTCCAAAACTGCCTTTGATTGGTGCGGATAGAAATTTGGTTCAATTCAGTTTGCGATTCGCCACCTTTTATTTCAAACAAATTCGATTCGCTATGCTTTTTAAATATTTGCTTAGTGGTGGCATCTTCAAATATTACATAGTCGGTAATTGCATCAGCCCAACGGTTCGTTTCTTTCAAAAAATGATACAGCATCTTGTTGATAGCATTCATTTCTGTTTCCTTTTTGCGACTTGCGGCAGAAGGTATTTCCGAAACGATATAGAGCATTTCGGTGGGGCGAGTGGTGGCTACGTAAAACATATTCAGCCTATCCAAAAACAGAGCCCGCATCTCGTCTTCGTACAAAAAAGCGAAGTCTGTTTCTAATAAACTCTTTTTGAGCGGCAAGATAAAATCACTCAACTCTTCAATATATGGCTTGTTGATTGTCGCCCAACTATGGTTGCCAGCTTTCAACTGTATTTTGTAATTAGCATCGGGCAATATCACCACCGGAAACTCCAATCCCTTGGACTTGTGCACGGTCATAATTCTAATAGCATCGAGGGTTTCGGGGTAGATTATACTTTTGGTTTCTTTCTCCTTGTCCCACCATTCTAAAAAGTGCTGAATGCTACCCGTAAATCTGTGGATGTAGAGCAACACTTCGTCTAAAAAAAATTGAATAAATGGGTCAGCAATCCTATCTAAACCAAACTGCTGAATCAACAGATTAACGGTTTGAAATAAATTTTGCTGGCGCAAAGTTTGTGTGTCAAATTCCTTGCCGATTAAAGTTGCCAGCCGCGCTTCAAACTCATTGCTGTAGCCATGAACATTTATATTGCCAACATTAATTTGTTCATCAAATTTTTCGCTTAATAAATACCAAAGTTCTGCGCGCACTATCAAGTCTTCGGGGCGATGCAGGTAGCGCAGCGCACATTCCAGCAATTGCACCGAAGGCGCCTCGGCTATAAACAAACTTTCGGG
>CAZKHZ010000165.1:0-8447 GCA_964552715.1 uncultured Chitinophagaceae bacterium
CATATTGTCTCTATAAACATGAAATCCCCATGGAATTATTTGCTAATGTTTCTGTTGACGCAACGTCTGCAAAGCGAGACGGTTGCTGTGAAGGAATTGGGCGGGGAGGTTTGGACTTTATTGGAGTAGACATTGGGACGAAGGAGATACTATATCAACGGCAGGCTGATAAAATACTGGCAAAGCCAATGATAGGGCAACCGAGCCTCGGTGATGGTATCCATATATATTTTCAGCCGTGTTTGGTGTATCACCAAACACTTTCCTTTACAGCAATCGTTTCGCTTGCGGACGTTGCGTTGATAGAAGCAAATTATACTTCTTTGAACAAAAGTTTATTTAAAAGGATTGCGGAAAACAAACTCTTTGGGTTTGATAGCCTTAGCCATTGGCTTAATGATGTAGTTATTGATAAGTGAATTTTTATGAAGGATGTATCCATGAACATTGATTGGCGTAGCACCTATAGTGCTCTTAATTTCAGAAGCTGTTCTGCCAAAGTGAAGCGTGCTTAGTTTGTTTTCAATTCCGCAACTTACAATATCGTATAACATGCGTTGATAGATATGTGTTTCTTTATTTACCTCATAATTTAAACCTACGTAATGCACTTCACCTTTTCCGTTGAGGCAAAACAGCGAATTGAAACCTACTAATTTACCTTCCAGAAAGTATCCGAAAACTTGGTAAGCCTCGGGCATAAGTTCCTTTTGTGCTGCAAAGTATCCGGGCTGAAGTTTAGCAAGTGAGAAGGATGCTTGACTCATGGTGTTTTCGTATAGTTGATAGAGTTGGGCATCCAAATTTTGAACTTCTTGAACAGAAAGATTTTTGCGCTCTAAATCTTTGCTTTGAACAAAACATCGCTTGGTGCGCACGCGATATTTGGATGAGAAGGCATTGAGGTAATCGTCAAATGAATTCCACTTTGGATTCATTTGCATTATCATGTCGGGTTCTTCGTAAATGCGGTTAAATTTATTTTGCTCAAAAGCGTTTGTGAGACAGGTGTCTTCATCATAAATATCGGTCATTAAAAAGGCATTGAGGGATTTTTTGGTTTGCAGCAGGTGCATCACCAATGTTTGATAGTAATCGGCTTTTGTTTGTTGCGGTAAATCTTTTAACCAATACATTCCTTTTTCACCACTCATAAATAGGTTGGCACCAATAAGCAGCCTTACACTTACCAACTTTAAGATGGTGTTTTGAATAATGGCTAACACTTTACCGGAGTTCTTGGTATAATCTTTTAGTTGTTCGCCTGTAAAATGAACTACCTGAAAGTAGGCTACGCCAATAGTTTCGTTGTTTTCTTTAATCAGGGCATAAAAAAATTGCATTTTATCTTGCTGATTGCTTTCTTGCAAATGGAGGTAGCTAAAATGATGCAGCAGATTGTGTGGAGG
The DNA here is from genome assembly GCA_964552715.1 of uncultured Chitinophagaceae bacterium. Taxonomy (GTDB): domain Bacteria; phylum Bacteroidota; class Bacteroidia; order Chitinophagales; family LD1; genus UBA7692. The sequence goes on from CAZKHZ010000165.1 coordinate 1,410, forward strand.
AATAGCCTTTTGCCATATTTCTATAGGTATTTGGTTGGCAGTATCAAAAATTTGGAACGAGAGTGCGTTGCTCAAAGCGAGTGTTGTGATTTAAAAACTGTGTGTATGACGGGGAACAATGGTAGTTATTTTAATAATAGGGCAGGGGGAGTGAACATTTTTCCGTCAATTATTTTATACTTTGAACTATGCTGCTATATTTGCAGCCCGTTTTAAAGGAATAAGTGTAAAAACATTTGTTTCAAACGGAAATTTGCATGGCAAAACAGGATTTGATTGTTCTAGATGGGGTTATAACAGAGGCATTGAGTAATGCAATGTTTCGTGTGAGGTTAGAAAATGGACATGAAGTGGTAGCGCATATTTCAGGAAAAATGAGAATGCACTATATTAAAATTTTGCCAGGAGATAAGGTTCAGTTAGAAATGAGTCCTTATGACTTAAATAAAGGAAGAATAACATTCCGCTATAAATAAAAGCGGGTTTAAAATTAAAAAACTAACAGCAAATGAAAGTTAGAGCATCAGTAAAAAAACGCAGCGTTGATTGCAAAATCGTGAGACGAAAAGGCGTATTATTTATTATTAACAAGAAGAATCCAAAATTCAAACAACGTCAAGGATAAAGCATGGCACGTATCTCAGGTATTGACCTTCCAAAAAACAAACGTGGTGAAATTGCACTCACCTACGTATTCGGCATCGGTTATACAACCGCAAAACGAATCTTAGAATTTGCAAAAGTAGCACCAAACACGAAAGTGAAAGAATGGACTGACGAGCAAATAAACGGTATCCTAAACTTTATAGCCGACAACATCAAAGTTGAAGGTGAATTGCGTGGAGAGGTGCAAGGAAACATCAAACGTTTGCAAGATATTGGCTGCTACCGTGGTATTCGCCATCGTAAAGGTTTGCCACTGCGCGGACAAAGAACCAAAAATAATTCACGTACCCGTAAAGGAAAGCGTAAAACAGTTGCTAACAAGAAAAAGGTTACTAAATAATAATTAGAAAGCATGGCAAAACAACAAGCGCCCTCAGCAACCGCTAAGGCAAAAGCTAAAAAACGTGTAGTTAAAGTTGATTCAGAAGGTAAAGTATTCATCAACGCTACTTTTAATAATATCATTATCACTTTTGCTAACCTGAATGGTCAAGCAATTAGTTGGAGCAGTGCCGGAAAGGTGGGCTTCCGTGGTTCTAAAAAGAATACTCCTTATGCAGCTCAGTTGGCAGCAACTGAAGCAGGTAAAGTTGCTTACGAAGCAGGTTTGCGCAAAGTAGAAGTATTTGTAAAAGGTCCGGGTGCAGGTCGCGAAAGTGCAATCCGTTCTATTTACGCAAGTGGTATTGAAGTTACTATCATCAACGATACTACACCAATCCCTCACAATGGTTGCCGCCCTCCAAAACGCAGAAGAGTATAGTTCTTTATAAAAAAATTCAAAGCCCGTTTATCGAAAGATGAACGGGCTTTTTTGTTTCTGATATGTGAGTTTAGAAAGATGATGAACAGCCTATAGTTAAACACAGCGCTATTTTTAACCCATTGAAAATAAATATTTGTTAAGCTCTTGACAAACCCTTTGCGAGGTGCTATTTTGTCTTTAAGTCTGAAAACTTAAAAGTCTGAACAATGCTGAACCAAGTACCCAATCCCCACGGTGCGCGTTTCTACGCCACCATCGCCATAGCACTATTTGCTATGGATAGTAATGCCCAAATGGTCATCAATGAATACAGTGCTGCTAATAAAGATGCTTTCCAAACTTCAACCGAGCAGGTTGTGGACAGAGGCAACAATATTAGTAAAGCACATTTTGAAGATTGGGTTGAAATCTACAATCCAGCAAACAACAGTGTTTCGCTGCAAGGTTATACTTTGAGCGATAATCCTGCAAAGCCAAACAAGTTTTTAATTCCAGCTAATATTATAGTGCCTGCTAAAGGTTCAATCGTGTTTGTATGTTCAGGCAAAGACGGTTACTTCGGCAATAAGCACCACACCAATTTTAAATTAAGTCAGACTAAAGGAAAAGAAACTTTAACCCTTTCGCGCAATGGTGACATTGTGGATTCAATAAAAGTTTTGGCTTCAAAAAAGAATCACAGCCGTGGTCGTTTGACGGATGGCAATGCGCAATGGGGTGTGTTTGAAACAGCAACCCCTGGCACACAGAATGCAAATTCAAAACTACGTTACCTGATAGCTCCCGCAGCTAATCAGGATGCCGCGTTTTTGGGCGGTTCTACTTCGGTAGCGCTTTCTACAAGCGAAGCCAATGCAACAATAGTTTATACAGTTGACGGCAGCGACCCAGCAATCAGCAACACTGCGGTAGCCTACACAGCACCCGTGCAAATTGCTAAAACAACGGCATTGCGTTCGTGCGTGCGCCCAAACCAAGGCAACAATACTATTGCTAGCCCAGTAGTAACCAACACTTATTTTATTAATGAAAACCACACGCTTCCTGTAATATCTATTTGCAGCGGAGATTTTGGTGCTTTGTTTCAGTTTATGAAACCGCAGATGGAAATTGCTGGCTCGATGGAGTTCTTTGACAAAAACAAAAATCGTCAATTCAAAGTGGAAGGCGGTATCAAAGGTCATGGCAACGATAGCTGGTATTACGATCAAAAAGGTATGCGTTTTTATGTGCGCGATGAATACGGTGAGGCTTCAAAAATTGACTACCCCTTGTTCCATACTTCTGACAGAACAAAGTTTGACTGTGTGATTTTGCGCGCAGCAGGCTCTGATAACTATGTTGGTTTTGCAGGCAGCATGGCAAGCACACATGTGCGTGATGGCTTTGCACAAACACTTGCCGAAGAAGGCAATTTAAATGTGGACACTCGCAAATACGAAGCCGTAGTAATTTACCTAAACGGTCAATACTGGGGTGTGTATGAAATGCGCGAACGTGTAGATGAAAAATTTACTAAAGCTTATTATGACCAAGGTAAAGATGATGTAGATATGCTTTCGTACTACGGTGGTATTTCGGTAGAAAATGAAGCTAAGAATAGCAGCGCAAAAGATGACTGGTGTGCGCTATATCAATACGTTCAAAACCATAACATGGCTGATACTGCTGCATACAACTATGTAGCATCAGAGTTGGATGTGTTGAGTTTGATAGATTACTTTACATTAAACACCTTTTTGGTAAACAGCGACTGGTTGAACTGGAACACCGCATGGTGGAGAGGCAAAAAAGGTGATGGCGTTAAATGGCGCTACAAACTTTGGGATCAGGATAATATCTTCAACCTAGGTCAAAATTTCAGCAACTTGCCAAATATGGATGCTTCAAGTGCAAATGCCTGCGATGTAGAGAATCTTAATCAATTTAAAAATGCTGGTTGCGAGCAAGGGCATGTAGATATTTTCAATGCCTTGATGAACAACGGTAAGTTTCACCAATTGTATATCAACCGCTATGCCGATTTGTTGAACACTACATTCAGCCGTAATAACATGTTGGATAACCTGAATGGAATGGTGGCAGATATTCAACCCGAAATGCAACGCCACAGTGCGCGTTGGGAGCCAAGCAATGCCAACAGCTACCAAACTTGGTTAGATAATGTAGAGCTTTTGCGCAATCAAATTAAAGCGCGTGCTACAAAAGTGTATGCCTCTATGGATACTTGCTACAGTGTAACACCTGTGTCTGGTATTGTGGTAAATGTAACACCTGCTGGAGCAGGAAATGTTACGGTGAACAGCATACAACCGGCTTCATACCCAGTGTCATTAACTTACTTCAGCAATGTGGAGATTAATTTTGCATCACACAAATTGGGCAATTACAAATTCAGCCACTGGTTGGTGAAAAGCAACAATGCACAATTCAGCACAGCCAGCTTCGATATGTCGTTCACTCAGGGCGATACCATTGTGGCAGTGTTTGTTGAAAATACAAACAAGCCAGTTGTTGTGCGTATCGACACAGGCGTGAGCAAAAAACCTATTGCCATCAACACCGACTTATTGAATGGTGTAGCACACACAGTGCCGAATGTTGTGAAAGAAGATATGGAAGAGCATGTGCTTGTTGGTGCAATTGATAAAGCAGCATTAGAGACTGAGTTGAACACAGCGGAGAATACTGTGAAAAATAATAGCTATGAGAATGCTCCAGGACGAGTGTATATGGACAAAATCGTTGTGCCAAGTGCATTTACGCCTAATGGTGACGGTAATAATGATGTGTTGGGAGTATTAGGCGCGTCACTGAACGAATTCGAGTTCGTAGTGCATAATGCTAATGGTGCTGTGGTATTCCGTACTAATAACCAGACTGAGAGCTGGGACGGTTCTTTTAATTCTTCTGTTTGTGCTATTGGTACCTATGTGTATTTTGTATCAGGTACTTTGGAGAATGGTACTAAAGTGTTTACGAATTCTACCTTTACTTTGTTACGTTAATCGGTATTATATTTTCGTTTCCTCCAGAGCAGCCAACTAAGCTTTTTAGGGTGGCTGCTTTCATTTTTACCAAGTCGCTCAACTTCATGTCTGTAGCAACTATTGCATTTTGCAGGTGTTGGTTTAGGTTGGTTGGGATTGGTAAAATATTTGTCATTTGTTTCAATTTATACATACCTATACGCCACCCACAAAAAAAGGTTTCATCTTAAATGAAAATACTTGACAAAGGTGTTGCACTGTATTATAATAGTTCGAATCCACAAAACGCTCAAGCTTTGGTTATGCTTTAAAATCGTAAATTTGTGCTATGGAAAGACACTTAAAATTCATTTCATCAGAATATCTTGATTCGTATTCAGCAACATCCAAGATTGACTGGTTGGAGGTGTTTGATAAGTTAAAATTCAAGTCAAATTTTACGGCAGAAGATTTTGAATATTATCTTATTGCCTCCTCGCTTTATTCGTCAAAAATTGAGGGAAACACCCTTGATGCAAACAGTTTTTTTAGAAATAGAGGAAACAAAAGTTTTCCTAAAAAGAAAGAGGTTCAGGAAATCGAAGATTTAGTAAAGGCTTACAAGTTTGCTTCAGAAAACAATCTCAACAGCACTAACTTTTTGAAGACTCACGAAATTTTATCTAAAACATTATTACCCGGCAGCCTTAGGGGAAAAGTAAGAAAAGCGCAAGTAGGGGTGAGAGATTCAAAAACCCTAAAGCCTGTTTACTTAGCAGTAGAGCCGCAGTTTGTGATGGAGGAACTTGATAAGCTGTTTTTAGATATTGCAGAATTGATGAAGCGAGATTTATTGCACAAAGAAGTATTCTATTTTGCATCTATGATACATTTGTGGACTGCTAAAATTCACCCTTTTATGGATGGCAACGGCAGGAGTGCTCGCTTGCTCGAAAAGTGGTTTCTGGTTTCAAAACTTGGGCTTTCCGCATGGTCAATAAATTCCGAAAAATATTATTGGGATTATCGTCCAGATTATTATCAAAACATTGCTTTAGGGTTTAATTATTACGCTTTGTATTGGGAAAGATGTTTACCTTTTTTATTCATGTTGCCCCAAGCACTCAAGGAGTCTTTGGAGTAAAGAAGTATCCCTTATTCAAATTTAGAATCATACTCTATTTTTGATAAAATCTCACTGACATTACCATTAAAACATTCTGCCATCACATCCGTCATACTTTTTCAATAAACAATTAATGGCTATTACCTATATAAGGAATGAAAAGCTAAAAACCATAGTACCCGATTGGAAAGGCAACCCTGTGGCAAATGGGAAGTTCATTGACTTGAACAAACGCTTCTCTGGTTCTTTTCAAAAGTTTCTGCAATGGCGATTTTCTAAAAATGAAAAAGCTATTGCAAAGAAGAACGACACCTTTCGTTTAAAGGTTAAAAAAGGTAATGCCTTTTTGACTCAAAAAAACGATTGCATTGTTTGGTTGGGTCATGCCAGTTTCTTTTTGCAACTAAATGGTGTGCGTATTTTAATTGACCCTGTGTTTGGTAGAATATCTGGCATAGTGCCGCGCTTTTCCGAAATGCCCTGCGCCACCGAAGATTTCACCAACATTGATTATGTGTTGCTTTCTCATGCCCATCGCGACCATTGCGATAAAGGCACACTTAAAAAGTTAGCAGCCAACAACAATTTCACTTTGCTCACTTCGCTTAACACTGGCAAATTGGTTGCTGGTTGGATTAGCGGATTGAAGTTTCAGGAAGCAGGGTGGTTTCAGCAGTTTGACCTGCCGCAACAAAACCTGCGCATTACCTTTTTGCCTACCCAACATTGGAGCAATAGGTTTATGACCGACATCAATAAAACACTCTATGGCAGTTTTATGATTGAAGCCGATGGTTTAAATATTTTCTTTAATGGCGATTCAGGTTATTGCAACTATCCCAAGCAGATTGGCGAATTGTTTCCAAACATTGATATAGCCATGATAGGAGTGGGGGCATATCATCCGCCTTTGATGATGAAGGATGTACACACCGACCCTTACGAAGCCGTTCAAATCTTTCACGATTTAAAGGCAAAAACATTTATACCCATGCACTACGGCACTTTCGATCTTGCCGATGAGCCACTTGGCGAGCCTTATCAAGTATTAAAGCAGTTGGAAAAGGAAAACAAAATCAAAGGCATCTTACGCTTGCTAGAAGTAGGAGAGAAGCTGGTGATTGGTTAAATTTGAATTAATAATTAGGTAATGAAATCATAAATTTAGCATCCACTCTTGCACATAAAGTATTCAGGTTTTATATTGCAGTCATGAATCAATTTTTAGCAGAAATTCATTTCCCAGTTTATATGAGTAACGAACTTATAGATGTGATACCTAAGCAACGTGTTTTAGTAAACAAGTTGTTTCAACAAGGCATTATTTCTACCTATTCATTGGCATTAGATCGCTCTAAACTTTGGGTGATTTTTAATTGTGCTTCTGAAAGCGAAGCCGTTGAATATTTAGAGAAATTTCCAATCGCATCTTATGTAGAATATATCGTTCACGAACTTGCTTTTAGCGAACAGATGGAATATTCCATTTCAACCATGTCGCTGAACTAATT
>CAZKHZ010000166.1:0-8421 GCA_964552715.1 uncultured Chitinophagaceae bacterium
CCCATAGAAGTGAAGGATACACCGAAAAAGGAAACGGTTAAAACCGTTTCGCTAACACCAAACACCAACAATTTCCCATGGTTAAAACCATGGGCTGCCAGCGCAATACTCTTACTGCTGTCATCTTTTTCCTTCTCCCAAAAAGAAGAGCGCAAAATATCTGCCACTCACACTGGCAACATCACATCCCTTGCAATATCATTTGATGGTTCGCGTGCAATCACCGCAGGCACCGATGCCCGCGCAAATATGTGGAATACACTCACCGGAGGAAAAGTAAAAGGCTTTGCCGCGCAAGACAAAGAAATTACCGATGTAAAGTACAATAGCGATGAATTGTTATTTGCCACTTCCAGCAAAAATATGAGCATAGTGGTGTGGGATGCTGTGCAACAAAAACCAAAGAAAATATTGAAAACAACTGCCGAGGTTTTGGCGTTAGACTTTCACCCCTTCAACAATCAACTGATTAGTATTGATGCAACAGGCACAGTAAAACTTTGGGACGCAAATGCAGGAAAAGTGCTGAATGAAAGTTTAGTAACAATAGATGAAAAGCAAGTAACAAACGCATCTATAAAATTTGCACACGATGGCAAGCATTTTGTAATTCAGGCAAATGAAAATTTATACATCATTCGCCAAAGCGATAACAAACAAATTGCCGCATTTCCTGCTGCAAAAAACCTCATTAGCAAAGAAAGTTTCGACATCAGCAACGATGGTAAAAAACTAGTATTTAAAAATCCTTCCAATCAATTAATAATTGCAAGTATTGAAACAGGAGCAGTTGTCGAAACGCTTTCAGGAGATTTTAAATCAGAAAGCTTTGTTGGCTTTGCACAAAATGCGCTGTTACTTTTTATTGGTAACGAAAGCGGCAAAGTTCAGCTCTATAACATCGCAGCAAAAAAGATTTTAAAAGAATTTCAGGCACACGAAAAAGCAGTGTTAAGTGGCTGCATAAGTATCAATGGAAATGTGTTAGTAACCATTGGCGCAGAGCTTTCGCTCAAACGATGGGACATCAGCGATTTTAATTTGAACTTTTGCCAAACTCCCGATGTTTGTTCAAAGTCAGCAGCCATCAGCAGCCTTATGTTGAACGATGAAAATCAAAATGGTTTGATAGACGGAGGAGAGAAAGCCACACTAAACATTACCGTAAGAAATGTAGAAAAGTCTGTGTTGTATAATGCAATTATTAAGCTATCAACCGATACAAAAATTGAAGGCTTAGAAATTCCCGCAGAAGTATTTGCAGGTAAACTTTTACCCGAATCATCTAAAACAATTTCTATACCGATAGTTACTACAGCAAAATTTTCTCAAGGCTCTGCACAGCTCACTGCCGATGTAATTGTTGCTGGGGCAAAACTTTCATCCAAGCAAATCACACTTCAGGCCGGCAGCAGCAGCAATGCGGGTGTCACTGTTAGTAGCTACAAATTCTATTCGCCATCCGGCAAAGCATCAAAAGGTGAGCCGCTGACATTATTAGTGTACATAGAAAATGTAACTCGAATTGCTGCTGAAAATATCACTGTTACCTATCAATTTCCTGCTGGGGTTAATGCAATAGATAAAACTAAAGAAATCATACCAAGTTTGGGTGCTTCGCAAAAAGCATCTATCTCGGTTCAATTCATTGCCGATAAAAGTTTTGTTGGCGATAGTGTAACAGTTGGCATAGATATTAGTGGCGTTAGCTACACAAATACTGATGGATTGCGCATGACCCTTCCATTGAACAAAGACATCGGTACGCAACAGGATATGCTCGCAATGTTGGAAACAAACTATGAGCAAAAAGCGCGCGGCAGTTTAGTGGTTAGCAAGGCAGATATTCCAAGTGTATCTATTGAAAGCGGTCGTTATGTTGCATTGGTAATTGGTATAGACAACTATCAAGGCTCATGGACAAAACTCAATAATGCAGTAAATGATGCAAAAGCGATAGAGGATATTTTGAAGAAGCAATACAATTTTTCTCTTATTAAATCATTGTACAATGAACAAGCAACTCGCCAAGGCATTATTGGTCAATTAGAGTGGTTGGTTGAGAATCTAAAAGCGAATGACAATCTCTTGATTTTCTATTCTGGTCATGGTGATTTTAAAACTTCATTGAATCGCGGCTTTTGGGTTCCAGTGGATGCTACAACCAACTCAACATCCAACTTGATTTCCAACCCTGATTTGCAAACATTTTTAGGCTCCATAAAGTCGCGTCATACTTTGTTAGTTTCAGATGCTTGTTTTAGTGGCGACATCTTTAGAGGCGGTGAGCAGAAAGGAGAGAAAGCAGTAAATGAAAAATATTACAATCGTGTAAACAGTTTGATGTCGCGGCAGGCACTAACCTCGGGCGGCATAGAGCCGGTAATGGATGGCGGCAGAGATGGGCACTCCGTATTTACTTACTATCTCCTGAAATCATTGAAAGAAAATCAACAGAAATTTATTGATGCTGAACAACTATTCGACATCATTAAAATTCCTGTTGTAAATAATTCAAATCAAGCACCTAAATTTTCACAGGTAAAGAATACAGGTGACGAAGGAGGCGAGTTTATTTTCTTTAAGAAGTAACGATTAATGACTGCCCACAAATCCCGATTTCTTTTTCACCGCGATGTATTGCTTTCGACAATACTCACTTTTTCTATTTTGTTTTTATTGAAGCTAGTCATCTTCAACACAAAATATCTCGACCCTGTATCGCAGGCTTTAGGAGATTTTCAGTTTACAGATTTATACTACACTCAATTTCAAAAGCAACATACGGATATTGATACCAATATTGTTATTGTAAACATTGGCGAAAACGACAGGCAGGCACTCACACAACAGCTTCAAATCATTAAATCGTTTGAACCAAAAGTAATTGGCTTAGATGTCACTTTTATTTCGAAAAAAGAGCTTGTTTCTGATTCCCTTTTAAAAGCAGAACTGCATGGAAGTATTCCCCTTTTGCTCACTTCAAATATTGTGTATCAGAAGGAGCAAAATGATAACTCATTCTCTATAGAATCTTCCCATCCTTTTTTTGAAAAGCAAGGGGATGAAGGTTATGGTAATTTCCTTGCTAAAGAAGACCATGCAGTAAGATACTACGCTCCATTTCTAAATAAAGAAAGCACTCAAATCGCATCTCTTTCAGCAAGAATAGTAGAGGTATTTAATAAAGATACTTATGAAAAATTACGTTTAAGAAACCGCAAGTCCGAAATAATAAATTATCGCACTGCCAACTTTCCAAAGCTTGATGTGAGCGATATTTACGGCTCTGCCGACTTAAGTTTTTTGCGCGACAAAATTGTATTAATGGGCTACATGGGTCCAAATTTTTCACAAAAGGTTTTTGATGACAATCACCTCACACCCCTCAACAAAAGTTATGGCGGTCATGCCATCCCTGATATGTACGGGATAGAGATTCACGCCAACATCATTTCTATGATTCTGTCGGGCACTTACATTCGCGAAGTCCCTCTGTGGTTAACTTTGGTGCTTGCATTTATTATTTGTTTTTTTCACATGTATGCCTTCGTTTACCTTTTTGTTTACCATCACAAATGGTTCCATTTCGTTGCAAAAGTCATCCAACTTCTATCCTTTGCTATAATTGTTTTTGTTGCCCTTATTTTTTACGGGGCTTTTAATTTAAAATTAGAACCAAGCTATATTGTTGTTGGGGTTGTGCTATCTTGCGATACTTTATATTTTTATCAGGGCTTTGTTCAAATGGCACACAAAAAATTTGGTTTCGATTCATTATTTATTTCACATCATTAATCATAAATATGCAACAAATTACTTTTTCTTTCTTGATGCTTTTGTTTGTTTCCGCAACAAGTTTTGCCGAAACAAGCGTTTATTTTTTTAATGGAAAAGTTGAAATTATTGAGAAGAATAGAAACGCATTTCCTCTGCTGGAAGTGAACTTTAAACTGCCACAAGACGCATCGCTTAAACTTACAGACAATGCCGAGGTAATTTTGCGCAACGATGCCAAAGAGTTTGCTGTTATTCATGGCAAAGGCACTTACACTCCGGCTCAAATTCAGGAGCAATTTACTAAGCAACAAGGCAAGGGCTTAGTAACAAGTTTGGCAGGATTTATGGGTTCGCAGTTGTCAAACAAAAAAGAAGATGTGCGCGCCATGGCAGAAAAATATATGAAGCAAAAAGGAGGTGTAACGCGCAGCGGCAACACCTACCCAATTATGTACACCCCAACTTATGGCTCAGTCACAGACATTAAGGAGGTAAAATTTGTTTGGAGAAACATGCCCAATGTACAGCAATATGAGTTTGTACTTTTTGGCGGCAGCGACCCAAACAACTTAGTGCAAATGAGTAAAACCTTAACTACCGATACATTCATGGATGTTGCTTTTTCAGATTTTGGCGTCACAGAAGATGCCTATTTTAGTTGGGTATCTTATCCCGAAGGCGACCCCAATTATTCCCGCTATACTTTTAAAATTTCAACGCCCGAAAGCATTAAAAAAGTTATTGGCGAAATTGAAGTGATGGCAGCAAAAGAGCCTGGCAAAGAAGATAAGTTGCTGTTGCGCGCTTTGGCTTATGAGCGAAAAGGATTGGTGGCTTATGCCGAAACTGCCTACACAGCCCTGTTAGCCATCAGCAACAAAAATACCTACAAAGAACTCTACACCATGTTTCAAATGCGCAATGGCTTGGTAGATTAGCACCCCGTTTTCATAACTGCTACTTTACCTCAACATAAAGTTAGCAGGTATAGAATGCTTTGGTATTTCGATAGTCGGTTGAGTTTCATCAACGCATAGTCAGCAAGCTAGGCAATAGCTTTGAAGGTATTATTTCTGGAGACTTTGTAGCGAAAGGTGCGCTTTTTTATAGTTTAGTTTAATGGTTGAAATACCATTATCCACCATACACCCAAGTTTCTAATCCTTTTAGTCTTTCCATCGCTTCTTTTACGCTGCGAATGTCTTCGATATTTAGCACCAAAAACTTTTCGGTTTCGCGCAGATACAAACCCGATTTGTGTTGTTGGGCGTAGCTTAAAATTTTAGTGAAAACAGAAGATGTGTAAAATGTGCTGCTTTGGTTTTCGATGAAGTAGCATTTTAAATGTTTCTTCTTTAAATGAATGCGCTCCATGCCCAATTTGGTGGCAAGCCATTTCATGCGCACGGCATTGAAAAGTTCGAGCAATTCTTTAGGCACAGGTCCAAACCTATCAGCAAGTTGCGCACGGAATTTTTCTAATCCTGCTTCGTCTTTCACTTCGTTGAGCTCGCGATACAGCAGCATTCTTTCGGTGCTGTTTTTTACAAACGCATCAGGTATCAGCATTTCCAAATCTGTTTCGATAGCGCAGTCGCGAACGTATTCGTGTGTGCGCTCCATTTCTTCGGTGTAAATTTCTTTAAAGTCGCTATCCTTCAATTCGCGCACAGCTTCATCTAATATTTTTTGATACACATCAAAACCGATTTCGGCAATGAAGCCACTTTGCTCGCCTCCTAACAAATTTCCAGCACCTCGAATGTCCATATCGCGCATAGAAATGTTGAAGCCGCTCCCTAATTCGCTAAACTCTTCAATGGTTTTTAATCGCTGTTTTGCTTCATTGGTCAACGTGCTTTTTGGTGGGGCAAACAAATAGCAGAATGCCTGCTTGTTGCCCCTGCCCACGCGCCCGCGCAACTGGTGTAAATCGCTCAAACCAAACTGGTGCGCATTGTTGATGATAATGGTATTTGCATTCGGAATGTCAATACCGCTTTCAATAATATTTGTAGAAAGCAACACATCAAACTCGCGGTTGATAAACTTCATCAACACCTCTTCAAGTTTATCGCCTTCCATCTGTCCGTGTGCCACGCCAATATCCGCGTTCGGCACAATTTTTTGAAGCATCAATTTCACATCGGCAATGTCCTTCACTTTGTTGTGAACAAAGAAAACCTGCCCACCGCGGTAAATTTCGTGTTCAATTGCTTGTTTTATTAAATCAGGATCAAGCGGATGCACTTCAGTAAAAACTGGTTGACGATTAGGAGGTGGTGTATTGATAATACTTAGGTCGCGCGCACCCATCATGCTAAACTGCAAAGTGCGCGGAATAGGTGTTGCGGTCAGTGTGAGCGAATCAATGTTAGCGCGCATTTCTTTCAATGTTTCTTTAACACCTACACCGAATTTTTGCTCTTCATCAATTACCAGCAAGCCAAGGTCTTTGAACTTCACCTTCTTTCCCACCAAGCCATGTGTGCCGATGATGATATTGATTTTGCCTTCTTCTAATCGCTTGAGCGTATCAGTTTTTTCCTTGGCAGATTTAAAGCGATTGATGTAATCCACTTCCACAGGAAAATCGCTCAGTCGCTCCTTAAAAGTTTTGTAATGCTGCAAAGCAAGAATTGTTGTTGGTACCAAAACGGCTACTTGCTTTCCATCGCAAGCCGCCTTAAACGCAGCACGAATAGCAATTTCTGTTTTGCCGAATCCCACATCGCCACACACCAATCTATCCATTGGGTTGATAGCTTCCATATCTCGCTTTACATCTTCGGTAGCTTTGGCTTGGTCGGGTGTGTCTTCATAAATAAAACTTGCCTCCAATTCGTTTTGCATGTAGCCATCAGGTGAATATTGAACACCCCGCGCAGCCTTTCTTCTGGCATATAATTGAATTAAATCGAAGGCGATTTCTTTTATCTTTTTCTTAGTCTTCTTTTTAAGGTTTGCCCAAGTGTCTGTGCCCAATTTATTTACCCGTGGTGCATCGCCTTCTTTGCCCACATACTTTGAAATTTTGTGCAGCGACTGAATGCTTACATACAAAATATCATTACCAGCATAAATCAAGCGAACAGCTTCCTGCGCCTGCCCATTGATTTCAATTTTTTCTAAACCTGAGAACACTCCCACACCGTGGTCAATATGCGTTACAAAATCGCCTGCGCGCAGTTCGCGGATAGTTTTCATCAGCATTGCTTTATCGCTCGAAAAGCCTTGCTTAAGGTTGTACTTATGGTAGCGGTTGAATATTTGATGGTCGGTGTAACAAGCTAAATTCAATTCAGTATCAATAAAACCGCTGTGTATTGCAATAGGAAATGGAGTGAAATGAACATTGGCTTTTAGGTCTTCAAAAATGGCATAAAAGCGTTCCATCTGTTTTGGGTTTTCGGCAAAAACTAAATTGCGAATACCATTCTCTTCATTGCGTTTTAAATCATCAATCAACAGTTTAAAATTTTTGTTGAACGATGGTTGGGGCTTGGCGTTAAACAAGATTGCCTCTTGTGCTTTGAAGTAGGATGTTTTACCAAATTCAACAACACTATACTTCTTAATATCTTGCACAAAATCTCCCGCAGAAAGAAACACCTCTTCCGGTTCTCCTTCTTTAAGTGGATGACGGCTATCTGACTTTTGCGTTCTAATTTCTGCCTTCACTTTTTCAGCTCGCTCCATCAGCTTTTCCAACACTTCAATGGTCATCTGCATGTCTTTAACCCACACCAAAGTATTTGCAGGAAGCACATTAAAAACAGAAGTCTTTTTGTCGTTGGTGAAGTGTGTTTGAATATTAGGCACTATGCTAACGCGCTCAATCTTTTTTTGCGAAAGCTGACTGATAGGGTCGAATGTGCGAATGCTCTCAATCTCCTTGCCAAACAACTCAATGCGATAAGGATATTCATTGCCGAAAGAAAAAATATCAATAATCCCTCCGCGAATGCTGAATTGCCCAGGTTCATACACAAAATCAACACGATCAAATTCAAATTCTACCAACAAATCAATAGCAAAATCAACATCAAATTTTTCGTTGGTTTTTAAGTGTAATGTTTGTTGTTGAAGCGCTGCTGCTTTTACCACTTTTTCAAACAATGCTTCGGGGTAGGTAACAGCAATTTCTGCACGGCTATTTGGGTTGGTAAGGCGGTTTACCATTTCGGTACGCAGCAATACATTAGTAGTGTTCAGTTCATCTAATGTTTGTGGTCGCTTAAACGAATCGGGAAAAAAGAACACATCTTTTTTGGTTAGCAACGCCTCCAAGTTATTGTGAAAGTAAGCGGCTTCCTCTTTATCACTCAAAACAAAAAAGTGATTGAAAGTAGTGTTGCGAAAAACACCTGCCGCTACAAAGGCATCCATTGAGCCAATCAATCCTTTCAAGAAAATATTATTGTGCTGGGTAGTGCTAAGTGTTGCAGCTACTTGTTTTACTTTAGGGCTATCGGTGTATGCGGTAAGTAAATCTTTAAGATTATTCATTTTTACAAAACAGGTTTACGCAAAACCGCACAAAGCCGAAACTTTATGAAGCATTGCGTTATAATTTAAACAATAAATTATGTGTTTGATTTGTTCAAACAGCGCGCGAATATAGTTGGGGTAGCTTAATAT
>CAZKHZ010000167.1:0-8375 GCA_964552715.1 uncultured Chitinophagaceae bacterium
TATATGCCCCGTCATTTGTGAATGTACATGCCATTTTAAAGAGTTGTAACCAAAACTTTCAGTTCAGTCAAAGGTTAGAAAAAGATATTGTGTTCAATTGTTTTGACGGTCAAACATTATCAGGAAGCAATGGTTGTGAATTAAAGCAAGTTTGTTTCAACCAGCTTTCAAATACACGATGTAGAAACCAATTTTCTTCTTATCCAGGAACGCAGGCTGTTTATTATTCTGGCATAATTTCATTACCCTTTAATTGTACCGGTTGGAAAATAAGGTACAGTGAGAATGCAAGGAATACCAGCAACAATATTCAAAATAGTCAGCAATTAGATTTGGAGGTAGAAGCAGAAATAAATAATGAAATTGTAAATGGAGATACCATCATAAATTCATCTTCTGTTTTTCATAATCCCCCTCCAAGCTTTGTCTGCATTGCAGGGAAAGTTAACACGAACTACTTTGCAATAGATGAAGATGGTGATTCGCTTGTACACGAAATGGTTACTCCATTTTCTTCAAGTCCCCAAACCATTGTTTACTCACCTGGATATTCTGCTCTTCAACCTGTTAAAACTTATCCGCCCAATAGTATTCAATTTGATAGAAACACAGGGCAATTAGAATACACTACCTATAACTCTGAATTAAACGTGATAGCATTTAAAGTAAGTGAGTATAGGAAAGGCAGACTTGTTGGCACGTCAATGCGTGATTTCAATTTTTCTCATTTCGGTTGTGTAAAAAGTGACTTAGTTTTTAAACCATTGACTGATGTAGTAAATGGTTTAAGAAAAGGTGATTATGAACTGGGTACTTGTCCGGGTGCAAATCTTACATTCAGATTGGAAGCAGAGAATTTTGGCGCAACATCACCTCTTCTAAAAGTTTTCTCACCACTAGGCACCCTAAATGTTTCTTACACTAATTCAGGCTTGAACTCTTTTGCTGACTTTTCATTTACACCCACATTAGACGACACAGGAAGCCATTACATTTATGTGTTTGTTGAAAATAGTGACTGTCCGGTAAAAAATCAGCAAACGATTTCTATAAAGCTAAGTGTTAGTCTAGGGGTTAATCTCTCGTTACCCAAAGCTACTTATTGTGGTAAACCGATTACTGTAAATGTTTCAGATGGTGGTTTTGGAAGCTGGCAGCCTGCTTCTGATATTCAACAATTAGGAAATGGCAGTTTTGTTTTTTCACCCACACAAAACACTAAATTTGTTTACTCAAGTTCCTGCGGTGTAGATTCTATTTACATTAAATCAACCAATGGATTCAATGCAGAACTTGTTTGTGATTCATTAAGTTGCACAGATAGCGTGGAAGTGTTTTTAACACATAACGCAACGGCTTTGCCACTCACTTATGAATGGATTCCATCCAGTATAATTGATACAGCATTTACTCTTTTTCTTCCTCAAAAAGATAATTATTTAGCGTGCAAGATTTCAGATTCATCGGGATGTGAAGTAACAATTGAAAAAAAAATTGAGAAATGGAAGTTTAGCAATTATGCTACAATTGTTGCAACTCCTGACAAAGTAAAATTGGGGGATAAGGTCAATCTTCAAGTTGTTAGAAACACATTACTAGAATGCGGAGATGGTTCTCAATTTCCTTTGCCTATAAATACTCAATCAAAAACAATTGGCAATGGTATCAGCATAGTAGGTAATCCGGTAGCATATCCAACAATTTATGGGAATAATGTTCAGGGTAATCATACACAACTTTTGTTTAGAGCTAATGAGTTATTTGCTGCACTAAATGCAGCTTGCATAATTGATAAGGTTTCTTTTCATATTGGAGTCTTAAACTCTAATGCTATACTTCAGAATTTCACAATTAGAATTGGCTGCACTTCGGTTGATAGCCTCACTAAATTTGAGAGTATTAATGATATTTATTTTGGACCAGCAAATTACTCACCAATGAGTGCCATGAACACGCATGTGTTGACCACAAAATTTGTTTGGGATGGAATTAGTAACATAATCATTGATGTATGTTCTTATAATTCAACACAGGGAAGCGCAAATAATTCAATGCGCGTAACAACTACTCCCTTCAGATCTGTTTATTACGCGTATGGAAATTATCCTTTTTGCGGCACAAACTATGAATTAGGAGCTTTAGGAAATTCAAGGCTATTCCAGCGACCAAATGTTACATTTCATTACTCGCTACCTGAGATTGATTTTGGCGCAATTTATTGGCAGCCCGATACAGGCTCTAATGCAGTAGATAATCCTAACCTAGTTAATACTTACAGCTATCCTCAAACAAGCCAAATTTATTCTGTTGTTATTGATACATTAGGATGTAGGGATACATTAAAAGTGAATGTAGTCGTTGATACCAGTAAAATAAGTTCCGTTTTCAATTTGGTTGATAATGCAGACTTCGCTATAATTCCCAATCCCAATAATGGTAAGTTTATTTGCCGCCTTAATAGTGCATTTATCGCGGGGGCAGATTATGAAGTGCTAAATCTTTTAGGTGCAAGAATTGAGTATGGACAATTGACTGACAGCTTTTCAGAGATTGATGTTTCGTCTCTTGCAAAAGGCGTTTATTTAATGAAGGTGCAGGACAGCAATCAAAGCATAGTTCGAAGGTTTGTGATTGAGTAACACATCATCCACAAAAAATTCTTTTACGTTTGCCCAAAACATCGTCAGGCTGAAAATTCAAAACATATTTCTTGCGCCAATAGCGCTTGTATTCTACTGCATCACTGAAATCCGCAATTGGTTTTTTGATAAAAAGTATTCCAAGAGCGTGGGCTTCAACCTGCCGGTTATTGGCATTGGCAATCTATCTATGGGCGGCACAGGAAAGTCGCCTTTGGTGGAGTGGCTGCTGTCAAACTTTCAACAAGAGTTTCGTATGGCGGTGTTGAGTAGAGGATATGGCAGAAAGACGAATGGATTTATTGCAGTAGAAAGCACCCTTACTGTAAAAGAGGCTGGGGATGAGCCTTTGCTGTTTAAGTGGAAATTCCCTGAAGTGCCAGTGTGTTTAAGTGAAGACAGAGTAGTAGGTGTGCCAATGATGTTGCAGCAATATCCAGAGGTTGAAACCATAGTTTTGGATGATGTGTTTCAGCACCGCGCTATTAAACCAGGCTTAATGATTTTGACAACCGACTACGAAAACCTGTTTACCCGCGATAGAATTTTTCCATTGGGTTGGTTGAGAGAAGATAAGCGCAATTATCATCGTGCCGATTTGATTGTGGTTACAAAATGTCCGTCTAATCTTTCGCAGCAGGAACGCAATAAAATAGAAGCCGAGATACAACCACACAAATATCAGCGCATCTATTTTGCTAGTTTGGAGTATGGCAATTTGAATCGGCTTTTCCCTACAGAAATTCAACCCGAAGCAATTGCGCATGTATTGTTGTTTACAGGAATTGCGAATCCCGCACCGCTAAAAAGTTTTATTGAAAGCAAGGGTGTGCTCGTGTTTGATAAGAAGTTTCGCGACCATCATTCATTCGACACTTTTGATTTGGAAAGTATAAAAGAGATGCTGGCACACCTGCCCGAAAAGACGCGACTCGTTACTACTGAGAAGGATGCTGTGCGCCTGTTGCCACACAAAGATTGGTTTGTAGTAAACAACATCCCTGTTTTTATTCAACCTGTGCGACATCATTTTCTTTTTGACGACAACATTCGATTAACTACAGATATTCGCACCTTCATTCAAACAACCATTCAAAACAATACCGAGTAAAACATGGAACATTTGTTAGAGAAAATTGAAGCCACCGCTTCATTTATCAAAAAGAGAATCAATAAAGATTACACCAACGGAATCATTTTGGGTTCGGGCTTGGGCAACCTTACTAAAGAGATAAACATTCATATTCAGTTGCCTTATAGCGATATTCCAAACTTTCCTGTTTCTACAGTGCAGGGGCACACAGGGGCTTTGATATTTGGTGAGTTGGGCGGCAAAAACGTTGTTGCCATGAGCGGCAGACTGCATTATTACGAAGGCTACACAATGCAGGAAGTTGTGTTCCCTATTCGAGTGATGAAGTCTTTGGGAGTTACACACTTGTTTATCTCCAATGCTTCGGGTGGCATGAATGAAGCATTTGAAGTGGGCGATTTGATGATTCTGCGCGACCATATTTACATGCAGCCCGAGCATCCTTTGCGCGGCAGAAACGATGATAAATTAGGTCCGCGTTTTCCAAACATGAACGATGCGTATAACAAAGAGCTTATTAATAAGGCTGTAGAAATTGCGCTCGAGAATGACATCCGCTGCCACACTGGCGTATATGTGGGTGTTATGGGTCCTGCATTTGAAACACCTGCCGAATATAGAATGTATCATTTGTTGGGTGGCGATGCTGTGGGCATGAGTACCACGCCCGAAGTTGTGGTGGCGCGCCATGCGGGCATGGAAGTGTTTGCCATTTCAGTAATTAGCGACATGGGTTACCCTCCCGAAAAGGCTGATAGAGTAACACACGATTTTGTGTTGCAGAAAGCCAAAGAAGCCGAACCGAAACTAACCAAGCTAGTTATTGAATTGCTGCGCAGAAGTTAACCGCTGAAATATGTTTTACAGAACAAGCTACAAGCCATGAATACTTTTTTCGCCTCCGATGCGCACCCGAATTCCCTGCTAGTATTAGATGAAACTGAAGCGCATCATGCCACACATGTTTTGCGCATGAAGCGCGATGATGTGATTCATGTGTTTGACGGTAAAGGAAATCTTTATGAAGGGGTGATTGTGGAAGCAGGCAAGAAACAGGTTTCTGTAAATGTCCAAAATCTTTTAGTGCAGCAGCAGCACAGCAGTGGTTTGCATATTGCCATTGCACCCACCAAACAAATGGAACGCTTGGAATGGTTTATCGAAAAGGCAGTAGAGATTGGAGTGGGAGCCATTTCGCCCATAATATGCAATCGCAGCGAGCGCAAAGAATTAAAAACAGAGCGATTAGAGAAGCTGATAATATCTGCTTGCAAACAAAGCAAACAATATCACCTGCCAATGTTGCACCCTACGGTGAGTTTTATGGATTTTATTGAGTCAGCACTACCAGAAGCCTGCTGTATAGCATGGTGCGAAGCGCAATCGGTTCATGTTGCAAATTGCATTCAAGCCGACAAACAATTAGTTTGCATGATTGGTCCCGAGGGAGATTTTACTAATCAAGAAATAGAAGCCGCCAAACAGAAGGGTTTTAAACCCATTACCCTCGGCAATTCAATAATGCGCACCGAAACTGCCGGAGTGTATGTGGCTGCGGTGTATCAATCTTTGCAATCCCTTTAAAACAAAATGCCAGCAATGGTTGCACTTAAGTAAGAAGCCAAGGTGCCGCAAAGTAATGCGCGAAAGCCGAGTGCCGCAAGGTCTTTGCGCCTGTCGGGTGCAAGCTCTCCAATGCCGCCTACTTGAATGGCAATAGATGAAAAGTTGGCAAAGCCGCAACATGCAAAACTTGCAATGGCAATTGCCTTAGGCGAAAGCGTTTGGTTCGCAATCATCGGACCCATGTTGGCATACGCCACAAATTCATTGATAACCATTTTGGTTCCTAATAGCGTGCCCACTGTGTGAATGTCCTTTAAAGGCACGCCCATTACAAAAGCAAAAAGCGAAAACACCGAGCCAAAGATGGCATCTAAACTCAAGGCGTTGATGTTAATGCCTATAAAGCCAAGGTTCAAACCCGTCAAGCCAATTATCCTACCTGTCCAACCAAGTGTGGCGTTCACCAAAGCAATTAAAGCAATAAACCCAATCAACATCGCAATCACATTCAACGACACTTTTAAACCATCGCTTGCCCCATGCGAAATAGCATCCAACAGATTGGCATGAACTTTTCGCACCTCCAGTTTCACCGCTCCTTTAGTGGCGCTCTCTTCTGTTTCGGGCAACACTATTTTAGAAATTACCAATGCCGCAGGTGCCGCCATAATACTAGCCGCCAGCAAATAAGCAGCGGGCACACCCATAGATATATACACCGCCATCACACCCCCCGCAATACACGCCATGCTACCCGCCATACTCGCCAATAGTTCACTCTTCGTCATGGTGCTCAGGTAAGGCTTAATCATTATCTGCGCTTCCACCTGCCCCACAAATGCCGATGCAACATTGCTCAACGCCTCACTGCCACTCACCCGCATCAAAGCATGTACCAGGCGCGCCACCCAGCTTACTATCACCTGCATAATGCCAATGTGGTAGGCAATACTCACCAACACCGCCACAAAAATGATAGTGGGCATAATCTTAAACATAAACAGAAACGAATACTGATCGCCAAAAATTGGTTTCAGTAATTCCGTTTTCATCAATCCCCCAAACACAAACTCACCTCCCTTGTCAGCAAACATCAGCAACTTGGTGATAAACCCACCCGCCTTGGCAAATATTGCCTGACCAATAGCTGTTTTCAACACAAACACCGCAAGAGCCGTTTGCAATGCCAAGCCGCTAAACACCAAGCGCAGATTAATTGCCTTGCGGTCTTTTGAAAAAAGTAGTGCAATGCCAAGAATTACAACAATGCCTAACAAGCCAGTAAAACGTTCCATTTTATATGTTGATTGTGGCGGCTAAAGTGTGCAATTATGTTGAATAATATACCTCTTTCATAATTCATGTTTATGACCCTCTTTTGGAGAGGGATTTAGGAAGAGGAACAAAACATTGTTGAATTATGACAAATCTTTTGCAATTTATAATTACATATAAAAGTTGCTATATGTAGAATTGTGAATTTGTCTCCTCACAAAAATCTAAAGAAGTTTTTTCCCAATACATAATCTAACTTCATACAACAACACTTACAATTTTGTCACACACAACCATTTTTTACTCACTGGTCTATTGTATTCTGATAAATAGATGTGCGAATAATGTAACATCTCTCTGCAATTATGCAATAATCATTCTGCAAAATACCTGCAAGTTTGTGCCGTTGTTACAATTTCATAATGGCATTCAATAAATTTAGTGGAAAGCAACAATAAATTATAGCAAAATACTTTCATGAAAACATTCTTTTTACTTCTAATAAGTTTAACTACTATGAGTAATGCAAATTCACAAACACTGCAAACAGTTCCAAATGTGGACTTAAAAAGGTACACGGGCAAATGGTATGAGATAGCCTCTTTTCCACAGTATTTTCAAAAAGGATGTACCTGCACTACCGCAGAATACACAGCTACCGATAAAGGATATATCATAGTGGAAAACAGATGCAATAAGGGTTCTATTAACGGCAAAGAATCTTACATAAAAGGAAAGGTTTTTGTGGAAGAGCATTCTGGAAATGCAAAACTAAAGGTTCAGTTTTTTTGGCCATTCAGGGCTAAATACTGGATAATAGATTTGGCAGATGATTACAGTTACGCTGTGGTTAGCAATCCCAATAAAGAGTATTTGTGGATACTTTCAAGAACACCAACCATGAACGAAATCACATATAGTCAAATCACAACTCGATTATTAAATAATGGATTTGATTTAACTAAACTTCAAATTACAAAACAAAAATGAAATGAAAAAATTAGAAAACAAAGTAGCCGTAATTACTGGTGGTGCTGGTAGTATTGGAAAAATTACTGCTAAATTATTTTTAGAAGAAGGTGCAAAAGTAATGTTGGTGGACCTTACGGAAGAAGCACTGAAAAAAGCTGTGCAAGAATTAAATAGTGACCATGTAAAATATTGCATGGCTGATGTTTCAAAAGCTGTAGAGGTAGAAAACTATTTAAGTGAAACCGTAAAATTGTTTGGAAAAATAGATGTGTTTTTCAACAATGCTGGTATTGAAGGTGTCGTAAGTCCTTTGATTGATTACCCAGAGGAAGTTTTTGATAAAGTAATTTCTGTAAATGTAAAAGGAATATGGTTGGGAAATAAATATGCGTTACCCAAAATGAAGGATGGCGGGAGCATAATCATGACTTCATCGGTAGCTGGTTTGTTGGGGTTTGCGGGGTTAAGTGCTTATGCAACTAGTAAACACGCTGTAGTGGGCATTATGAGAACCACAGCTATTGAAGCTGCTCCTCGAAAAATAAGAGTAAATTCTGTTCATCCAGCACCTGTCAATAACAGAATGATGCGCTCAATAGAAGAAAGTGCATCGGCTGGAAATGGAAAAGAAGTGCAAAAACAATTTGAGGCAACAATACCTTTAGGACGATATGCGGAACCTATGGAAATCGCAAAACTGGTATTGTTTTTAGCCAGCGATGACAGCCAATATATTACTGGCACTACTCAGGTAATTGATGGCGGCATGTCAGCACAATAATTTATTTACAAAACCAATATCAACTATAAAAAAATGATTATGAAAATAT
>CAZKHZ010000168.1:0-8313 GCA_964552715.1 uncultured Chitinophagaceae bacterium
TCATTAGTCATATCAAACACCATGCCAATTTTTAATAGATTGGTAAAAAAAGGAAGATTTGTTGAATTAATTTTGGCGAACTGAAATTTTTAGCATAAAAATTGA
Source organism: uncultured Chitinophagaceae bacterium (assembly GCA_964552715.1). Taxonomy (GTDB): domain Bacteria; phylum Bacteroidota; class Bacteroidia; order Chitinophagales; family LD1; genus UBA7692. The sequence continues at coordinate 106 of CAZKHZ010000168.1, forward strand.
GATTATATTGTTAAAATGCCTCATTGCTTACCTCCCAGCTTAACATTCACTTTTTTGCTTTTTATCTCAAACTTTCCTTTTTCAATTTCTAAGCCACCATTTTTTCCTTTTACATCCAATCCTTTTTTATTTGCTTCCAATCCTTTACCCGTGGCACTCTTGGCTTGAACCGCTCCCTTTTCTGCACTCACGCCTCCTCCTTTAGCATTAGTAATGGCAGCTCCATCCTTGTTTGTTACAGCTTTACCCCCATTATTGCCAGTTACTTTTGTTCCTTCCTTATTAACAGCCGCCCCATTACCTTTGCTATTAGAAACTCCGGCTTGAGTTTTATTAACCTTCACATTGCTATTTTGTACAAAAGCACTTTGTGCAACAAATGTAATACCCAAAACTAAACTGATAAGTAAATTTGCTTGCTTCATATTGCTGTAAATTCTGCCTGTAAATAAAGTACAAAACCCCAACTAGCCATTCGAAATGCTATTTTCTTTTCTTCCTGTCCAATAATTTGAGACCAACATGTGGGAATCTTACAACTCTGAAACTTTATAGTATAACATATTAATGGTATATTTTTCAAACTTGCGAGCTTATTCTTGAGAAACCAAAATCAAACAAAAAAATGAACGTAAAAAGAATCTTCGGAGCAATACTTACACTGTTGGGAATTGCTGGTTTGATATATGGCGCTATTGTTTTTACAAATACTAGCGGTGGCACTCGCGACATTAAATCTCTTATCATTTTTGGGGTGCTGGGCATTTTATTTTTTGGGTCAGGTATTAGTTTAATACGTACCACAAAAGATGAATCGTAAAGTATTTTAGATTTGTAAATGATTCGCGAATTATCGGTAGATGAATTTTTGCAACAATCTACCGCAAACCTTACGTTAGATGTGCGCAGCGAGGGCGAATACAACCACGCGCACATTCCACATGCAACAAATCTACCGCTGTTTAATAATGAAGATAGAGCTGTTGTAGGAACTCTATATAAGCAGCATGGCAGAAACGATGCCATACAGAAAGGACTAGAAATAATAGGTCCCAAAATGGCGGGCTTCACACAACTTGTAATAGAGCAAATCCAAAACAATAAAGTATTTGTACATTGTTGGCGAGGTGGCATGAGGAGCAGTAGCATGGCTTGGTTGCTAAACTTGATGGGGTGGGATGTGTATGTATTAAAAGGAGGTTATAAGGCTTACAGAAATAAGGTTCTGGAGCATTTCACTTTGCCTAAGAAATATGCTTTGCTAGGAGGCTTTACAGGAAGTGGAAAAACAAAAGTATTAAATGCGTTACATGAAAGTGGTGAACAAGTAATAGACCTCGAAGCACTTGCAAATCATAAAGGCTCTGCATTTGGTGCTTTGGGCGAGCGCGAACAGCCTTCTACTGAAATGTTTGAAAACCTTCTTCATCAAGTGCTGATGACAATGAATCACAATAGCACAATTTGGGTTGAAGACGAAAGCAAAACCATTGGTAAGGTTTATTTGAATAACATCTTTTTGAAAAATATCAGACAAGCAGCATTCTTTGTTATTGAAATTCCTTTTGCTGAAAGGGTTGAAGCATTAGTGAATAGCTATGGTAGCTTTTCTTTTGAAGAATTGGAAGCCGCTATTCATAAAATCAGTAAGCGATTGGGTAACGAAAATAGCCGCGATGCAATCACTGCACTTATCCAAGGTAATATAACTTCTGCCGCTGCTATTACACTCAGATACTACGATAAGGCATATCAGTTCTCTCTCGAAAAAAGAAAAGAGCATACATATCAACGTCTTCACTTTGATATGTTTAATGCGCATCATATTGCTAAACAACTTATTGCTCAAAATTTATTACAAAAAGTATAATGGAAGTAAAACTTACTCAATATAGCCACGGAGCCGGTTGCGGTTGCAAAATATCGCCTAAATTATTAGATGAAATCCTACAACAGCAAGGTGCTAAAGACAAGACCTTTACTGCCAATCTGCTTGTAGGAAACGAATCTAAAGATGATGCTGCAGCTTATGACTTAGGCGATGGCACAGCAATTATATCTACAACAGATTTTTTTATGCCTATTGTAGATGATGCCTTTGACTTTGGTATGATAGCCTCGGTAAATGCTATCAGCGATGTATATGCAATGGGAGGTAAACCACTTATGGCAATTGCAATACTTGGTTGGCCCATTAATAAATTACCGCCTCATGTTGCTTCAAAAGTATTGGACGGAGCAAGGGCTGCATGTAGCAGTGCGCAAATTGCGCTTGCTGGTGGACATAGTATTGACGCGCCCGAGCCAATTTTTGGCTTGGCAGTAACTGGCAGAGTTGCGATTAAACATCTAAAGCAAAACAACACAGCGCAATTAGGCGATAAACTATACCTTACCAAACCCCTTGGTATTGGTGCGCTTACCACTGCTGTAAAACAGAATAAACTTCAAGAATCGCACAGCAACATTGCACCCAATTGGATGAAACAACTCAACAGCATTGGTGCTGAATTCGGCAAGTTGGACTTTGTACATGCACTTACAGATGTTACAGGTTTTGGATTGTTAGGACATCTTACCGAGATGTGTGAAGGGAGTAAGCTAAGTGCAACAATTAATTATGATAAAGTGCCAGTGATTCCTGAAGCTTTGGAATACATTGCGCAAGGCGCAGTGCCGGGCGGTACACATCGAAACTGGGACAGTTATGGTGATAGAATTTCCCTTCAAAATGATGCACAGAAACTAATTCTTGCAGACCCACAAACCAGTGGTGGACTTTTAGTTGCCGTTGACCCTCAACATGCTGAAGCTTTTGAAAAAATACTTGAACAACATAATATCAAGGCAAACTCTTTTGGCTCACTCGTTGCCCTAAAAGAAAAGCTGATTTATGTTCAATGATTGGGCTGTAACAATGCTTTCAACCTTTTCAGGTCATTAGCCTTTTCCTCCATTCCCAAATGAATATGAATGTCAATAAGGTTACTCATCATTTCACTAATGATGGAAATATTGGTAGCCGGAGCATAAAATTGAGTATCGTGTGGTGCGTTCAATTTATCCAAATACTCTTTTATTTCATTACGAGAAAAAATAGAGCCGCGATTCACAGGGTTGATGTAAAACATAATCTCTCGTTCAGGTCTTTCTTCGGTTGAAAGACTGCCTAAGGTGCGCTTGCAAAAGCATAGAATATAATGTCTGATAAGTGTAACTCCATACACTGGAAGATTCAAATCATTTGCAATAATCTGATACAAGATACCCAATGAAATTGCATTGCCTTTTTTTGTTTCCATCACATGGTTGATACAAAATTCATTGTACTCCATGCTGCCTGGCACATTGGTAAAGCGATGAATGTTATAAAACAACTGATTGAAAATTTGCACCTGCTCCAGCGCAGTTTGATTATAATTAAGCTCTAGCCAGATGCGTTGTTTAATTTTAAATACCGCACGTTGCACATCTTCAATCAACAAATCGGGATAGTAGAATTTTGAAACAATGAAAGCACCCGTAAGCAACTCCTGAGTTTCCGAAGCTACCCATGTTTCAGTTTCTTTTACAAGCGAATCAAATTGAATGGTGTGAATAATTTCCTCCAACCTGTCTTGCAGCAGCGGGTTCTCATCGCTTTGCCACACCTGTTCCAGCGCAGGAATCACTTCAGGTCCTATGCCGATAAGTTTGCCATACACATGATCCAAAACCTCCTTGTCATCATCGTCAAGAAGCTGTATCAATGCTTTTATTTCTTTATCGTTTTGCACTTAATTATTTACAGGATTAGCGTTCATTCATCATCAAACTTGACATTACTTTTTCTTCTTCACAAACCTAGCTCCTTTCTTTGGTGCAGGTCCCGCTTTCACAATTTCTAAAACTTCCTCCAATGTCATTACTTCGGCTTCTGTGCCTTTAGGAATTTTATAATTGTCTTTCCCTTTTTTGATGTAGGGTCCATATCGTCCTTTCAAAATCTGAATGCCCTCTGCCGCAAAATCCTGAATCAAAGCGTTAGCCTCTGCATCGCGTTTTGCCTTGATTAATTCTATACATTCATCTAAAGCAATCGTGTATGGGTCATTCTCCTTTTTAAGCGAAACAAACTTGCTGTTATGTGCTATGTACGGACCAAATCTGCCTATACTTACCTTTACATCTTTACCTTCAAACTCACCTACATTGCGTGGCAATTTAAAAAGCTCCATTGCCTCTTCTAAGGTAATTGTTTCTATAGATTGTGTAGCGCGTAGGCTTGCAAAACGTGGCTTTTTACTTTCATCGTTTTCGTCAGGCTTGCCTATTTGTGCCATGGCTCCAAACTTGCCCATGCGCACTATCACTGGCTCTCCGGTTGCAGGGTCCTCGCCTAGCAATCTTTCTCCGGTTACGCGCTTCGCTTCTTTTTCTGTAAGCTGAACAGATGAGTGAAATGGCTTATAGAAACCATCAATCATTTTGCTCCACTCTACTTTGCCAAGTGCAATTTCATCAAACTGCTCTTCAATGCCTGCGGTAAATCCGTAATCAAGAATGTCTTTGAAGTTTTCAACCAAAAAGTCATTCACCAACGAGCCAATGTCAGTTGGAAACAACTTCATTTTTTCAGCTCCGGTTATCTCTGTTTTGGTAACTCCTTCTATTTTATCTTCTTTCAATGTAAGCGTTCTAAACTTGCGCTCCACACCTTCGCGGGTTTCTTTTACAACATAACCTCTTTGCTGCACAGTAGTAATGGTTGGCGCGTAAGTAGAAGGGCGACCAATGCCCAATTCCTCCAACTTCTTCACCAAACTCGCCTCCGTATATCTCGGTTGCGATTTGCTGAATCGCTCTGTGGCAGTCATTTCGCGCAGTGGCAACCCCTGCCCTATTTTAACTGGTGGCAATAAAGTTGACGCTGCTTCATCACCTTCAGTTTCATCATCATTACCTTCTGTATAAACTTTCAAAAAGCCTTCAAACACTACCACTTCGCCAGTAGCCGAAAGTACATCCGCGTTCTTATTGTTCTGAATAGATATGATGGTGCGCTCCAGTTCTGCATCATTCATTTGCGATGCTACAGTGCGCTTCCAAATCAACTCATACAAGCGTTGCTCATCGCGCTCGGCATCAATGTCAATATTATTTACCACCGATGGACGAATCGCTTCGTGCGCCTCTTGTGCGTTTTCATTTTTAGTTGTGTATTGTCTGCGCTTGTGAAACTTTTCTCCGTAGCGCTGTTTCACTTCTGTAGCCAATTCCGCCAATGCCAAATCACTCAAACTTGTAGAGTCGGTACGCATATAACTAATATGTCCAGCTTCGTATAAGTTCTGTGCTATGCGCATGGTGCGCAATACCGAAAAGCCCAGTTTGCGCGATGCTTCCTGTTGTAATGTAGAAGTGGTAAACGGTGCCGAAGGTGTGCGTTTTGCAGGCTTCTTCTCTATATCTTTAACCAAAAAGTTAGCCCCTTTCAATTGCTCTAAATACGAAAGTGCATCTTGCTCTTTACTAAACTTTGTGTTGCTTTCAGCTTTTAGCACAGCCTTGCGCCCACCTTCTTCGCTCACAATAAAGTTTGCTGAAACTTTAAATGAAGCTACAGAGTTAAAGTTCTTCACATCGCGCTCGCGCTCTACAATCAAACGCACTGCAACCGACTGAACCCTGCCCGCAGAAAGCGATGGTTTCACTTTCTTCCACAACACGGGCGATAGCTCATAACCTACCAATCTATCCAACACCCTGCGCGCTTGTTGCGCATTCACTAAATTCAAATTTATTAAGCGTGGATTGCTAACCGCATTCTTGATTGCCTTCTCCGTTACCTCTGTATAAGTAATACGTTTTGCCTTCTTTGGGTCTAAATTCAACACGCTGCATAAATGCCACGAAATGGCTTCTCCCTCGCGGTCACCGTCCGTTGCTAGGTAAATCTCGTCTGCATCCTTCGCCAGTTTTTTAAGCTCTGCTACCAACTTCTTTTTGTCTTCGCTCACCTCGTATTGCGGCTCGTAACCATTCTCTATATCTATGGCCACGCCTTTGTCTGGCAGGTCGCGAATGTGACCATAGCTGGAGGTTACAACAAAGTTGCTACCCAAATACTTGTTGATAGTTTTCGCCTTGCTTGGCGACTCCACAATAATTAAACTTTTACCTGCCATGTACTAAGGTTGCTTGATTAAAAGTCTGTTTAGATAATAGTGATTGAAAACGCAAACATGAAATTTTTATGCTAAATACAAACAGTTAAGTCATTAAGTGCTTTCAATGTTTGCTACAAAGTATCTTAATCACACCTCGCCACGGGCTGCATATTCATAAGTAAATACAATGCCAATTCATTTGACAACTCTACTAATCAGTGTGTAATTCATTAAGCAAAAAAAGGCTTGCTCAATCTGCACAACATGCCTTTACAAAGTAGTACTAATCTATGAATTGTGCAACACAAATCTATAATAGTGTAACGTATTCAACATACTTCCAAACATCTTTGCATCACGAAAATGTTCAGGGTTTTAATAGAATTAAATCTTATTAAACAACGTTCAAATTCGTAACAATTAATTAATCAATTAAAACAAAAAAAATGCGTAAAACATTATTATTAGCGTCAGCATTCTTGGTATTATTATCAGTAGGAATGTCCTCTTGCAGCAAATGTCAAGTTTGCACAAAAACATCTGAACCGGAAGTGCGTCTTTGCAAAGGCGATTACGGAACCGAAACAGAATATGGATTTGCAGTTGATTTAAGAGAAACACAAGGCTACAATTGCAAAGCAAGTATTTAATCTTCTGTACAAATACACAATTACTTAACAAAGCTGAAGCTCCCACGGGTGCTTCGGCTTTTTCTTGCATCAAAGAATCTTACTTTAAAAAATAACAAAATGAAAATCATTAAACAAATATTATTTACTGCCGCAGCAATCTTTTCGGTTGCCGTTTTTGCTCAAAATCCAATTGTTGTAAGTGTATCGCCAGCACCAGTAAGCATGGATACACAACACTCTTTTGTGGTGATAATTCCTGGAGCTGAATTGAAAGAAACAAAGAAAAATTGGTTACAATATCTAGCAAAAGGAAGCGAGGGTGATGCTTCCGAAACTAATGGAAACAATCTTCAAATAGGTGTGGTAAATGGCAATGTGTCGGCAACTCCATTTAATGTATCTAGTAGGATGATTGAAACCAACGAAGGTGTGCGCTTAAATGCTTGGTTGGATCCCAACATTGCTGCCACAACACCCAATAGCGGCAGACATTTAGCCATGCAAAAGTATGTATATGATTTTGCAGTGCAGGAGTATAGAGTGGCTGTTGCGAAAGACATAAAAGAAGCGGAGAATAAATTGGAGGAACTGGAGAAACAACTTGCCGCTATGATTAAGAACGAAGAGAAATTAATCAAAAGTGTAAACACCAACGACCGCGCCAACAGTCGCTCAGACGATGCAATGCTTGCTAACAACAACGACATCAAAAGTTCTTCTGAAAAAATAAGCGAACAAAAAGATATGGTGAATTACACTGCCGCTGATGCCAATGCTAACAAAGGTGCCAAAAAGACGCTTGAAGAAATGAAAGATGGTAAAAAGGATTTGCAGCGCGATAATGAAAAGCGCGAAAAGCGTATTGAAAAAAGAAATAAAGAGAACAGAGCTTCAGACCGTAGTACCGAACTTTCGCAAGAAGCGCAACGCGCCAAAACTTCCGAGATAGAACAACAAAAAGCTGTGATTGTAGCACTTAAAGTGAAGTTTGATAAGATTTAATTAGCTACAAAAAGGATTGGGAGGTTCATGGCTTAATGATGTTTGACTGGTATATACCACTTAATTATCAAGCTAAAAATATTCTGAATATGGTGAGAACTTAAAATACTTTTTAACTCAAATACTTATTGTAAACTAATTCTAGAACGAGTCAGGGTTACTGTACACTTTATTCCACTGCCCACCTCCATTGTCACCCTGCGAACTCCATCCCGAAGAGTATAGCTGTTAATGATGACATGAGATTGCTTCTGCAGTTTGCTATCGGCAGAAGCAATCTTTCATTCAACTGACCTCCTCACTGCGCCTCGTCCCTTCTAACGGGAAGAAACAAAGCAATCTCAATAGCAACATAGTGCTGTGTCGGCTGCTCATTCAAATGCTCCAAATACTAACTACTAAATACCACTAATCGGCTGTTCCTC
>CAZKHZ010000169.1:0-8261 GCA_964552715.1 uncultured Chitinophagaceae bacterium
AACAAAAATGCCCGCTCAAATTGAACGGGCATTTTGTAATAAACTGGAGTCTGATTTAGCTCAAATGCTTGTTCAGTATTTCAACCAATTGTGCTTTTGGGGCTGCGCCAACGTGTTTGTCAACCACTACACCATTTTTGATAAACAAAATGGTTGGAATGCTGCGGATGCCATATTTCATTGCGGTTTCGGGATTGTTGTCCACGTCCACTTTGCCAATAACGGCTCTGCCTTCATATTCTTTTGAAAGTTCTTCAACAATGGGACCTACTGCGCGGCAAGGACCACACCACTCTGCCCAAAAGTCCACAATTGCCACTTTATCGCTTTTTAAAACGGTTGCCTCGAAGTTGCTGTCTGTAAATTGTAAAGCCATGTTATAAATTTTAGTTGTGAACGAACGAAGTTCAAATGTATTTTAATTACCCGATTACTCAATAACCATGCCTAAACAAATTGACATTTATTGTGGGCTTTATTGTCCGAAGTTATGTCTGCTAATCAGAAAAATAGTCTGAAACCTAACAGCTTTGGCAGACGTGAGGCAAGATAATTTTACCATTTTCGCCTCCTCAATTTAAAATCAATGCCATCAATTTCTGTTAAGGGTGCAAAAATGCCCGCATCGCCCATCCGCAAACTTGCCCCCTTTGCCGAAGCGGCAAAAAAGAAAGGTGTAAATGTTTTTCACCTCAACATTGGGCAGCCTGATATTGAAACACCAAAACAGTTTTGGGACACACTTAAAAACTTAGATATAAAGGTGTTGGCATATTGCCCTAGCGAGGGTTTTGCCCACTATCGCGAGCAATTTTCAAAATATTATAATCGTGTAGGCATAAATGTGCAGCCTCAAAATTTTATGATTACCAACGGAGGCAGCGAGGCACTTTCGTTTACCATGATGAGCTGCATGGACGATGGCGATGAAATCATCATTCCCGAGCCGATGTATGCCAATTACATCAGCTTTGCACAGGCTGGCAACATTGTTGTGAAGCCGATTTCCACTTCTATCGAAACTGGTTTTGCATTGCCTGCAATCGAATCGTTTGAAAAATTAATAACGGAGCGCACCAAGGCAATTCTAATCTGCAATCCGAACAATCCAACTGGCTATTTGTATAGCAGAGAAGAATTAGAAACCCTGCGCAGCCTTTGCCTGAAACACAATTTATTTTTGATAGTGGATGAAGTTTATCGCGAGTTTGTGTATGATGGCAAAAAGCATTTCAGTGCTTTGAATCTGGAAGGCATGGACGAAAATGTGGTGGTGATAGATTCTATCAGCAAAAGATTTTCGGCATGTGGGGCAAGAGTTGGTGCTATTGTGTCGCGCAATAAAAGTTTGATGGAAACCACTTTAAAGTTTGGTCAGGCAAGGTTAAGTCCACCATCGCTGGGGCAATTGGCTGGTGCATCTTTATTTGATTTGCCACAAAGCTATTATGATGAAGTAGTGAACGAATATACGGGCAGAAGAAACAAATTAATTGAATTGCTGAACGAAATCGAAGGTGTACAATGTCCCACACCTGGTGGTGCTTTCTATTGTGTAGCAGCCTTGCCCGTGGACGATGCTGATAACTTTTGCCGATGGATGCTGGAGGAGTTTTCTTACAATAATTCAACTGTAATGATGGCTCCAGCATCAGGTTTTTATTCCACTAAAAATGAAGGCAAAAACGAAGTGCGTATTGCTTATGTTTTAAATGAAAATGATTTAGAAGCGGCAATAAAATGTTTGGCTGAAGGATTGAAAGTTTATGCAAAGCAATTTGCCGGAAGTATCAATTGAGGCATAATCGTAATTACATAAATGAAATAAGAATAGCATAACAAATAGCTACTGAACAGAACGGTTTAAAAACTGTGGTTGTTTTGCGAGCAATTAAATCAGCGAAATGACTTTGCGAAAAAAGCCCTTATGCAACCTCTTTCTTTTGGAAACCAAACAGCTACTCAAAAACTCCCTAATTCGCCATCTCACTCATAAACTTCAAGCGAACTAACTGTACGTTTTCTATTTCGATGTCTTCACCATCAAACTCATTGTAAGCAGCATCCAACGAATCATTTGGTGCGGTGCGGAAATAGGCGAAAATATCTTTCACCAAATCTTCATCTACGATATCATATAGATAGTAGTCCAAATTGAGTTTTGTACCGCTATGCACAATGCTTTCCATTTCGTTGATTAGTTCTTGGCGTTTCATGCCCATGTTTTTGGCAATATCTTCTACCGAAAGGCGCTTGTCAATCATTTGAATGATTTTGATTTTTTCTGCGCCCTTGCTGGCAATACCTTTTACAGCAAAATCTGTTGGGCGGTCAATTTCATTTTCTTCTACATAATCGCTAATCAACTTGATGAAAGGCTTGCCATACTTTTCTGCTTTGCCTTTACTTACCCCGTTGATGGTGGCAAGCTCTTCCAATGTAATTGGATAGCGTGTAGCCATTTCTTCCAAAGAAAATTCTTGGAATATTACATAAGGCGGCAGGCTGAATTGCTTGCCGGTTTTTACTTGCAAATCCTTCAACATTTTAGAAAGCACTTCATCAATAGCGGTGCTTTGTTTACCTGCATTATCTGCAATCACATCTGTGCCATCATCTTCATAATTGTGATTCACACTCACCTTAACGCTGTATGGCTTTTTAATGAAATCCAAACTTTTTCTGTTCAATTTCAATAAGCCATATTGCTCAATATCTTTATCAATCAAACCGCGCATCATCGCATTGCGGATAACTGCATTCCAATAGCCTTCGTCAAAGCCGGCACCTACACCAAACCATTCTTGCTTATCGTATTTAAAGTCGGTTACCTCTTTTGCCTTTTTGCCGATAATCAACTTAACAATATAAGGCAAATCGTGATTTTCCTTTACTGCCTGAATTACTTTTAATGCTTGCTGAACATGCGTTTGCACCTCCAGTTTATCTTTAGGATGGCGGCAGTTATCGCACAGTCCTCCGCAATTTTCTTGCCCAAATTCTTCACCAAAATAATGCAACAGAAACTTTCTGCGGCAACCGGCATCCTCAATATAAGCAACCGTTTCATTCACCAATTGCAAACCGCGCTCGCGCTCTGCCACTGATTTATCGCGCAGTAGTTTTTCGAGTTTTGAAATATCTTTATAGCTAAAGTAAGTAATACACTCGCCTTCCATGCCATCGCGACCTGCACGTCCTGTTTCTTGGTAGTAGTTTTCTAATGATTTTGGAATGTCGTAGTGAATAATGTAGCGAATATCTGGCTTGTCAATACCCATGCCAAAGGCAATGGTGGCAACAATCACATCAATTTCTTCCATTAAAAAAGCATCTTGAATACCTGCGCGTTTTTTGGTGTCTAAGCCAGCATGATAAGCATCGGCTTTTACATTATTCACACGCAATATGCTTGCTAATTCATCGGCAGTTTTGCGGTTGATTACATAAATAATTCCGCTTTTGCCGTGGCGTTGTTTTACAAACTGAATCAAATTGCGGTTGGCTAGCGTAGGTGTTTTTTTGGTGCGAATTTCGTAGTAAAGGTTCGGGCGATTAAAGCTCGACATGAAAATGTTAGGGTTTTCTAACTCCAACGTTTTTACAATATCGCTTTGCACTTTTGGTGTGGCAGTAGCTGTGAGTGCAATCACAGGAATTTTAGTTCCTAATTGGTCAATAATTTCTCTGATTCTGCGATACTCTGGACGGAAATCGTGTCCCCATTCCGAAATACAATGCGCTTCATCTACAGCAACAAAACTAATTTTTACCTCCTTAAAAATATCTACTGTTTCCTGTTTGTTCAGTGTTTCGGGAGCCACATACAGCAACTTTGTTTTGCCGTCATGTACATCTTTAATTACTTGTGTTTTTTGCGTTTTGTTCAACGAAGAATTCAAGAAGTGAGCAATCTCATTATTATTAGCATAGTTGCGCATCAAATCCACCTGATTTTTCATCAAGGCAATCAGTGGCGAAATGATGATGGCTACACCTTCTTGCACAACTGCAGGCAGTTGATAACAAAGTGACTTGCCGCCTCCTGTAGGCATCAAAACCAAAGTGTCTCTACCTGCCAAAAGCGAGCGGATAATTGCTTCCTGGTTGCCTTTGAAAGTGTTGAACCCAAAGTTTTCCTGAAGGGCATCGGTGAGTGAAATTTCTTCTACACGCATATTGCTATTTTTAATTGCTGAATTTATCGTTAATTTTTTGTTACCGCCAAAACATTTATTGAAAGCAGTTTAAAACCTGCTGAAAACAAAAAGCTAAAACGCCTTTTTTAAAAAGGGAGCCGAAATTAAAATTTTTGCGCAAATAAAGAAGCGTTACTTTCGAGCCCGTTTGTAAATAGAGAAATAAACAAAACGAATGAGTCATACCTACGTTGTTATCATGGCGGGCGGAATAGGCAGCCGCTTTTGGCCCAAAAGCCGCACCGCGAAGCCAAAACAGTTTTTAGATATTCTTAACGTTGGCAAAACACTTTTGCAACTCACCTACGAGCGTTTGCAAACTATCTGCCCCCCTGAAAATGTTTTTATTGTTACAGCAGATATTTATGAAGGCTTGGTTAAAGAACAATTGCCGCAGATTCCTTTGAGTAATATTTTGAAAGAACCTGTGCGCAGAAATACCGCCCCTTGTATCGCTTATGCTTGCGACAGAATTGCGGCTATTGATAAAGAAGCAAGTATTGTTATTACCCCATCCGACCAATTGATTCTTGAAAATGACAAATACATACGCATTTTGCGCAAATGCTTGGCGTTTACCAATAAGCAGGATGTGCTGGTTACTATTGGTGTGAAACCTACAAAGCCGTCAACAGGCTTTGGCTACATTCAATATTTAGAAAAGGAAGAAGACGAGGGTTTTAATAAGGTAAAAACTTTTACCGAAAAGCCTTCTTTGGATATTGCAAAAACCTTTTTGGCAAGCGGAGATTTTTTGTGGAACTCGGGCATGTTTGTGTGGCGGGCAAAAACAATTCTGAAAGCACTGCATAAGCACCTGCCCGAAGTGATTGATGCTTTTGAGGATGGTGCCAAGGTTTACAATACACCCAAGGAGAAAAAATTTATTGAGCGCGCTTATTCCGAGGTTACCAATATATCTATTGATTATGGGGTGATGGAAAAGGCGAATAATGTTTACACCACTCCGGCAGATTTTGGATGGAGTGATGTGGGCACTTGGGATTCGCTATATGAAGTTTATGAGAAGGATTATTTGGGTAATGCGGTGCAGGGTGCTAATGTGAAAGTGTATGACTCTCGCAACAATGTGATAATGACACCCGATGAAAAATTAGTAGTGGTGCAGGGTATCGAAGGTTTGTGTGTGATTGACACGGGAGATATATTGCTAATTTGCCAACGCGCCAACGAGCAAGAAATAAAACAGGTTACGGTTGACTTGAAGGTGGCTGATTTGGACAAGTTCCTTTAGGTCGTTTTTGTTAAAAGTATAAATGTTTTTTTCAGACTTTAAACAATATACAAGCTCAATCGTTATTTAAGTCCACGTGTTCCTGTGGAATTGGGTGAATAAGGCGGCTTCGTTTTCTAACGGAGTCGCTTTTTTTGTGTTAGGCTCTTGGTAAGGCTTTGGACGAATGTAGCAATTCCGTACTACAAGGGTTTTAAGGGTATAGCCTGCTTTTAAACCACCAAAAACATAGCCTGCCTGCTCACAGCTAATATCTCTCGTCTCACATCTTAAGTATTTCCTTTCTTTGCCGCGTTTTTAACGGCAATTCACTTGAACAAGCGCAAAATTTTTAACGACCCGGTGTATGGGTTCATCACTATTCCCCACGAGTTGATATTCGATATTATTGAGCATCGCTATTTTCAGCGGCTGCGCAGGATAAAGCAACTGGGCTTAAGCGATTACATCTACCCGGGCGCGCTGCATACGCGCTTTCACCATGCTTTGGGTGCTTTTCATTTGATGCGCAAGGCAATTTCTATTCTTAAAATAAAAGGCATTTCCATTTCGGAAGAAGAAGAACTGGGCGCGTCCATCGCTATTTTGCTACACGATATTGGGCACGGACCGTTTTCGCACACGCTCGAAAAATGCTTGATACCGGGCGTAAATCACGAAAGCATTTCGCGCATCTATTTCAAAAAATTGAATCAGCATTTTGATGGAAAATTGAGCACAGCTATTCAGATTTTTGAAGATACTTACCCCAAGCGTTTTTTACATCAATTGGTTTCGTCACAACTGGATGTGGATAGGCTAGACTACCTGACTCGCGACAGTTTTTTTACGGGGGTAAATGAAGGCATTATCAGCTACGACCGCATTATTGAAATGATGAACGTGGTGAACGATGAACTTGTTATTGAGCAAAAAGGAATTTACTCTATCGAAAAGTTTATCATTTCGCGTAGGCTGATGTATTGGCAGGTATATCTGCATAAAACCGTGTTGTGTGTGGAGCAAATGCTGATTAAAACCATTGAGCGTGCAAAGCGACTCTCTATGCAGGGCGAAGAACTTCCATGTTCAAAAGCACTCAATTACTTTTTACAAAAAAATATTTCTGCTGAAGAGTTTGCCAACTCTGACGAAGCCATCGAAAACTTCTCGCTTTTAGATGATGTAGATGTTTTTGCTGGATTAAAAGAATGGCAGTTTCACCCCGATGTGGTGCTAAGCAAATTGTGCGAAGCCATTTTGAATCGCCATCTGTTTAAGATTGAATTGCACAATCACCCCATTGCTGAGGATTACATCACCGCCTTACGAAAAAATGTTGCAGAAAGAATGAACATCTCTGAGGAAGATGCGCGTGGTTTTGTGTTTGCCGATTCTACCTACAATCATGCTTACAATACCAAAGAAGACATGATAAAAATGTTGGGCAGAGATGGCGTGGTGCGCAATGCTTCTAATGTTTCTGAACACTTAGAGGCAACTGTTGTGAGTGAACGAGTCGTCAAGTATTATGTGTGTTATCCAAAAATGGCAAAATGAGAATAGAAAAATTTATATCGGAAATCAAAGCGTTCGGAAATCGTAGTGTAGCATATCATTTAAACCACAACACAATATTTTTTCAATAAAACGTTTAAGCCAAATTAAATACTGACTATGCAATATACTGCGCAACAGATTTGTGATGCACTAAACGGGAAATTAGAGGGCAACCCCGATGCGGTGGTAACCAAATTGGCAAAAATTGAAGAAGCAGATGGTGCTTCACTCACCTTTATCAGCAATCCAAAATACGAGGTATTTGCCGATAGCGTAACGGCAGGCGCGCTGATTGTAAATGAAACGCTTACGGTTTCTAGCACAAAAGTAAAAGCCATTATTCGCGTTGCCGACCCGTACTCAAGTTTATCTAAACTACTTGCCATTTATAGCCAAAACGGCAAAAGCAAAACCGGCATTGCCGAGTGGAGCAGAATTGGAGAAGGCTCTACTTATGGCAAGGATGTTAGCATTGCAGACTTTGCCTACATCGGCAGCAATGTAACTATAGGCAACAACGTAAAAATTTATCCGCATGTTTTTATTGGCGACAACTGCACGGTGGATGATGATACTATTCTCTATGCAGGCGTAAAAGTTTACAACGATTGTAAAATTGGCAAACGTTGCATCATTCAATCTGGTGCTGTTATCGGCTCCGATGGATTTGGTTTTGCACCGCAACCCGATGGCACCTTTCAAAAAATTCATCATGTTGGAAATGTAATTCTCGGCAACGATGTAGAGATTGGTGCCAACACTTGCATTGATAAAGCAACACTTGGTTCTACCCTTATTAAAGATGGGGTGAAGTTGGATAACTTAATTCAAATTGCGCATAATGTAGAAGTGGGTGAAAACACCGTGATGGCTGCAATGGCAGGCGTTTCGGGCAGCACTAAGATTGGCAAAAACAATATGATTGGTGGGCAAGTAGGCATCACTGGGCACTTGGTAATTGCCGATGGCACAAAGATTCAAGCACAAGCAGCGGTGATTAAAAATATTGACACACCCAACAAAGGATTTTCTGGCACACCTGCCATGGATGCACGCGAACATTATCGCCAGCTCGCAGCCCTAAAACAATTACCAGAATTGATAAAGAAGATTGCTCAATTGGAGAAGAAGTTGAATGAACAATTAGAATAGAGCGAAAACCATACCACAAATAATAAATAACTTTGCCCCGATAAAATAAAGTAACGCATACTACAAGAATGACTTTTACCAATCAGCAAACAATCAAAAAAGCCTTTTCCCTTAGT
>CAZKHZ010000170.1:0-3123 GCA_964552715.1 uncultured Chitinophagaceae bacterium
CCATCAATTCCGTTAGTTCCGTTTTGACCCGTTGCACCTGTTACCCCATCAATTCCGTTGGTTCCATTTTGTCCTGTTGCGCCATTAAATCCTGTTGCCCCCGAAACCCCTCTCAAATCAGTAGTTGTTGGAATTAAAGTGCCATCACTTAATTGAAAAGTAAAAGTACCGTTACCGTTGTCTATGATATTTACAATACCAACACCTGCAAATCCTGTAGCACCTGTTGGACCCGGAGGACCAGTGGCTCCTGGCGTTCCTGCTAGTCCAGTTGGACCTGTAACACCATCAATACCGTTAGCCCCATTTTGTCCGGCTGCACCTGTTAAGCCATTTATACCATTTGCTCCTGCTGAACCCTGAGCACCTGTTGCACCTGTTGGTCCATTGCCGCCACCAACTTGACACAATGAAACCCAAATTGAAGTAACATTATTATAGAAAAACAGACATTGAACGTCTGTATCGTAAACAATCAATCCATTTGCAGGAGTTGCAATGGCGGTTCTCTGTGCAGTAGTTACTCTAGGCACCAAAAAACCTTTGTCGGTTGCAGTCAAATCCAAAATAGATGAAATAGCGGGATTGGGGGTGCCAATACCAACGTTATTCTGAGAAAAGAGAAAAGAAAACGATAACGCTATAAATAGAGAGAGTAAAAATTTCTTCATGCAAAAAGTATAAAAAACATAAGTTTTATCAAAGAAAATATTGGGTGCGACAACATCATTCTACTGCATCAAGCGGATTAATACTCTTTAAGAGTCAGCAACTGAACTATTAGTTGCCAATACTTGAAGATTTTTCAAAAGTAACTTTTTAAGAAAATATACAAAATCATATTTTCAAAATGATAAAAATGAGGTGGCTTAGTTGAGTTTAATAATACATTGAACAAAAATGTAATTGACTAGATTTATTATTTTCAAACAAAGCCTGCTTCTTTGCCGAATGGCAAAAGTGAAACAGCATAAACAAAACACTCCCAAACCAACTTCTAAGCACTTGAGTAACAAATCGTTTGAATGGACGATTGGTTTTATTCTTTCGGCAGTTGCATTCCTGTTGTACTTTAACACGCTAAACCACGGGTATGTGTTGGATGACTTTAGTGTGATTCGCGAAAACAATGTGGTGATGCAAGGTACAAGTGCCATCCCAACTATTTTTAAAACTTCTTACCGCTATGGATATTTGAATTTGGAGGATGGATTGTATCGTCCTTTGTCTTTGGCAATGTTTGCAACCGAGTGGCAAATTTCGCCCGACAATCCATCCTTTCATCACTGGGTAAATGTTCTTTTATATGCCTTAACTGCATTTTTGCTTTTTACTGTTTTGCGCAGATTGCTTTCAAATTTTTCTATTGTCATTCCACTGATTGCTACATTGCTTTTTGTGGTGCATCCAGTGCATACAGAAGTTATTGCCAACATCAAAAGCCGCGATGAAATTTTGTCACTTCTTTTTACTCTCTTTTCACTTAGTTTTTTGTTGAAAGCAAGCGATTATAAAAGTAAACAACAAAGATTTCCCACTGTTGAAATCATTCTTTCATCGCTCTTCTTTTTCTTTGGTTTATTGAGCAAAGAATCTGGCATTACCATGCTAGCAGGATTCCCTCTTTTGCTTTGGGCTTTCAAAAATGTATCTTTCAAAAACATTGCGCTATTTCTATTGCCACACCTTGCTGCCACTTTCATTTTTCTTGTAATTCGCTATAATGTTTTAGGCGGTAAACTCACAGACACTTCACTTACTGTCTTAGATAACTTCATCATTCAATCTCCCGATTTTTTTATCCAATTTGCAACGGCTGTAAAAGTGCTTGGATTGTACCTAAAATTATTTGTATTGCCCCATCCATTGCTCTACGATTATTCCTACAATAAAATCCCTGCGGCATCTTTTTCTGATGTTGTTTTTCTTTTATCATTTGCTGCACATGTAGCTGCTGGAATTTTTGCTTTAATAAAAATCAGAGAGCGAAATTTCTTAGCCGTTTGTATTTTGTTTTACCTCATCAGCATTTCCCTTTTCAGCAATATATTTTTGAAAATTGGTGTAGGTATGGCTGAGCGTTTGTTGTATTTTCCCTCACTCGCCATTTGCCTTGCGGCAGCATATAGCTTCACTAAAATTTTTAAAGAGAACACTTCACAATCAAACGTTTCAAATTTATCTGGTTTGTTCTCTGCAAACAAGTTTTCATTGATTGCAACATTCATTATCGCATTTCTTTTCAGCATAAAAACTATTGCGCGAAACCCTTCATGGAAAGACAATTACACACTTTATGCTTCTGATTTAGAAAACCTAAAAGAGAGTACCCGTGCACATTATTATCTTGGTAATGAAATCATTAAAAACACTGCCCCGAACGAAAAGAATGAAGCAAAACGCAAGCAACTTTTTGAGCAAGGTATTGGACTATTAAAAGAGGCTTTGCGCATTTATCCATCTTACAGCGAAGCATTGTCGCAACTGTCTGTTGGCTACTACAAAATTGCTGATTACCCCAATGCTGTTACCTATTCAAAAAAGGCTTTGGAGTACAACCCCAACGACATAATTACTTTAAATAATCTTGGCAGTTCATTGTTTCAAATTGGGCAGCCCGAAGAGGCGTTGAAGCTATACGAAAAAGTGGTGAAACTAAATCCTCGTTACGAAGACGGCTGGATGAATTTAGGCAGCATCAATGGCATGGCAAAACGCTTTGACGAAGCCATCAAAAACTTCAACACTGTCTTGTCCATCAATCCAAACAATGCTCGCGCACATTACTATTTGGGCATCACCTATCGCACCTTGGGTAACGAGGCTTCTGCCAATAAATACCTGCAAAGAGCAAAACAATTAGACCCAACACTTCAATAAAAAGGGACGAGGGACAAAGGACGAGGGACGGGGGGCGAGAGACTAAGGACGAGGGCGAGAGACGAGGTAAAAAGCACAAAAGACAAGGGGTGAAGAGTGAGTACAAAAATCATAGAGTTTTATGTTGAAAATTGGAATTACAGGCGGAATAGGCAGCGGAAAAACAACCGCATGTCAATTGTTTGAAAAGCTTGGAGTGCCGGTGTATTATGCCGATAAGCGCGCCAAGGATTTAATGGAAGA
>CAZKHZ010000170.1:3133-8220 GCA_964552715.1 uncultured Chitinophagaceae bacterium
AAAAATTTGGACAATGGAAGATGACAAGCAATTGCTCACAAAAATCGCAGCCACATTTGGGGCAGCAGCTTATGAATCTGATGGTTCTTTGAATCGTGTTTATTTAGCCGGAATTGTATTTAATAATGAAGAAAAATTAGCAGAGCTAAACGCATTGGTGCATCCTGCAGTTGCAGCCGACAGCGAATCTTGGAACGAAATTTTAGCCCGAAATAACTACAAATACTCTTTGCGCGAAGCCGCGCTTTTGGTAGAAACTGGCAGCTATAAATTGTTGGATAAACTAATTGTAGTTTCTGCCCCCGAAGCAGAAAGAATCAAACGTGTGATGTTGCGCGATGGCAGCACCGAAACGCAAGTGCGTGCAAGAATTAATGCACAGATTTCCGAAGCGGAGAAAGTGAAACTTGCCGATTTCGTAATCACCAACAATGATTTAATCAGTCTTGCTCAACAAGTAAAAGACATTCACGAAAAGATTCTGACTTTAGCCTCTGGCAACTAAATTGTTGCTCACTATATTTTCTTATAAGCCCAAAAGTTGCAAAGCCCAAAGTGTTGCGGCACCCATTAAGGCTGATGCTGGAATGGTAATTACCCAGGCAAACATAATGTTGCCCGCCACACCCCAACGCACTGCGCTCAATCGTTTGGTCATTCCCGTTCCCATGATGGCACCAGTAATGGTGTGCGTGGTACTTACAGGAATGTGAAATCCGGTAACACCAAAGAGCGTGATGGCACCAGCAGTTTCAGCACAGAAGCCTTCAAAAGGTTTCAGCTTGGCGAGTTTTTGCCCCATTGTTTTTACAATTCTCCATCCTCCAAATAAAGTACCCAAACCCATTGCTGTATAACATGCCAAAGCTACCCATGTAGGCAACGTATCACCCGGATGCACTATGCCATGGAAAGCTAACGCAGCCCAAATAATACCCATAGTTTTTTGCGCATCATTTCCACCATGACCCAAGGAGAACAATGCACTGGACACCAACTGCAATCGCCTGAAATACTTGTCAACTTTTGTTGCAGGAAGATTTTTTGCAAGGTTCAAAACAATAATAGAAATAATGTATGAAGCCAACATACCGATTACTGGAGCAAGTGGAATAAATATCAAGGTAGTTGAAAGTTTATCCATGTTGATGGCATCCACGCCCGCTTTGGCAAATGCCGCACCTGTAAGGCCACCCAACAGTGCATGTGATGAGGAAGATGGAATGCCCCACCACCAAGTAAGTAAGTTCCAAATGATAGCACCTATCAATCCGCCAAACAAAACTGCTTCTGTAACCACATCAGCACGTACCATTTTTTTGATGGTATCTGCCACACCATGATCGGTAAAAAAGAAGAAAGCAAGAAAGTTAAAAAACGCTGCCCAAGCTACTGCCTGAAATGGTGTAAGCACTCTGGTAGAAACAACTGTAGCAATAGAGTTTGCCGAGTCGTGAAAGCCATTGATGAAATCAAATAGTATGGCTACAATAACAATGATGATTAAAAAGGTCATTGTGTAATTATGAGTTCTTCACTAAAATAGTTTCAATCACATTGGCTACATCTTCGCATTTATCTGTAGCGGTTTCAAGTGTTGCTAGAATATCCTGATACATGATAATTCTCTTGGCATCAGCTTCGCGCTCAAACAAGTCGCCAATGGCTGTGTGAAAAACATCATCTGCATGATTTTCTAAACTGTTTACACGCACACAAGCTTCTTTGATACGAACGATATTGTCCATGCTGCGCAGGTCATAAATCGCAACATTTATTTCGTTTGCCGATTTCTCAATTATCTCTGCCAGCTTGCGAATCGGCTCGGTCATTTCTTCCAAACGATACAACTGAATACGCTTTGCAGCACCGTAAATAAAATCTGCAACATCATCCAGCGAAGTAGCCAAGTAGTGAATATCTTCTCTGTCGAAAGGGGTGATAAAATTGGTGGAAAGCTCTATAAGAATTTCGTGCGTAATTTCATCGCCAACATGCTCTAAGTCATAGATTTTCTTCATCAACTCCTGACGCTTTTCAGGCGAATGGGTGTTTACAAACTCTGTTAAAGCCTTTGAAATTTCCACCACATTGGCAGAAGCTTTGGCAAAGAGTGCGAAGAATTTTTTGTCTTTGGGTACAAAGAATGTAAGTGCTTTATCTATCCACATAAAATTTGAATGTTAACTGTGCTCAATTTTGCCGCGCAATAGTAGCGTTACCAATGTTAAGTAATTATTAAGTTTAAGTGGTTAATCAAATATAGAATTTGTTCTAAGGGGCGGTTCTAAAAATTGTCCTTCTATCTCCCTTTTGTTGAAGTCTGCGAAGATCCCGCCAATGGCGGAAAGGGAGATTTAGAGGGAGAAGTTTTTAAACATTAAATTTTTAGTACCCCCCTAAAATCTTTATTCAACGATTTTAGAACAAATTCTAAGTATGATTCTAGAAACTTTCTGGATGGTCAATAGACCTTCACTTCCGAAACGGCACACACTGGAATTTTTGTCCCGCCTTTGAGGAAAATAAATTCTTCATTCAATGCAAGTACCACACCATGCAGTTCAACAGCCCCTTCTTCGGTTATTGTTTGCATCTGTACTTTTTTGCCGTAATTATTACCCAGCACCATTGCTAGATACAAGGTGTCTTTACGCAATTCGCGGTGGTAAGCGTTGTCTAATACTTCCTCCTTTGCGAACTGATAAGTAACTTCTGTTGTTGTAATATTTGTAACCTCTTTCACGGGTGGTGTTTCAATAAACGGTGCGAATGTGTTGCAAGCTGATGTGTTCTGCTATTCAATTTATCCACCTTGTGTGGGTGAAAGCAGAAATATGTATTACTTCGTGAACTATTTTTAAATAGTAAGTGAGATTTATGAGTAAAAAAACCTTGGTGCTTGGTGCATCAGAAAAACCAGATAGATTTAGCAACAAAGCTGTGCGATTATTGCGCAGTTATCAGCATGATGTAATTGCAGTAGGCGCGGCAATAGGGCAAATAGAAGATGTGCGTATAGAAGATGAATTTTCAACTAAAGAAAGAGTGCATACGCTGTCTTTGTATTTGAATCCCACACTACAAAAAAAGTATTACGATGGCATTATTGCTTTAAAGCCATTGCGCATTATTTTCAACCCCGGAACAGAAAATGAAGAACTGAAAACACTTGCTGAAAATGCGGGTATCAAAACCGAAAATGCCTGCACATTAGTATTATTGAATACTAGGCAATATTAAAAGAGATAGGAGATTTTAGACATGAGATAAGAGACAAATAATCAATAATCATTTATAAATATTCAATCGTAAGAAAATGTATAACGAACCAATGTTGCGCGATAATGCGCTAAAAGGAAAAACAATTATTGTAACCGGTGGTGGCACTGGGCTTGGTAAATCTATGACCCGCTACTTTTTGCAGTTGGGTGCCAATGCAATAATTACCAGCCGCAGGATAGAAGTGCTAGAGCAAACTGCAAAAGAACTGGAAGCCGAAACGGGTGGCAAAGTTTTAGCTGTTGCCTGCGATGTACGCGACTATGCACAAGTGGAAGCTATGATTCAAAAGGCACATGAAACCTTTGGCGAGGTGCATGCTTTGGTAAATAATGCAGCCGGAAATTTTGTGTCGCCTACCGAGCGATTGAGTGCCAATGCCTTTAAATCTGTAATAGGCATTGTGTTGGAAGGCAGCATCAACAATACACTTGCGCTAGGCAAGCATTGGATTAAAAACAAGCAAACCAATCGCGCAGTTTTAAATATTGTAACAACTTATGCTTGGACGGGTAGTGCTTATGTAGTGCCATCGGCAACAGCTAAAGCTGGGGTGCTTGCCATGACCCGTTCATTGGCTGTAGAGTGGGCAAAATATGGCATCCGCATGAATGCCATTGCACCTGGACCATTCCCAACAAAAGGTGCTTGGGACAGGTTAGTTCCTGAACCTTTCCGCGAGCGTTTTGACATGACAAAAAAAGTGCCGTTGAAAAGAGCTGGAGAACATCAGGAGTTGGCGAATCTTGCCGCATATCTTGTCTCAGATTATTCATCTTACATCAATGGCGATGTAGTAACTATTGACGGAGGCGAATGGCTTCAGGGCGCAGGCGAATTCAACTTTTTGGAAGATGTGAGCAAGGATGAATGGGATATGATTGAGGTGATGGCGCGTAAGGCTAAGAGCGAATAGTGTTCAATCTACTTCACCAAATAACTTTCATAAGGCAAACGCGTAGCGATAGAGCGGGCAAGTGTCAGCTCATCAGTGTATTCTAATTCACCACCAAATGAAACACCGCGGGCAATGGAAGTTACTTTAATATTATAAGGCTGAATCTTTTTTGAAACATAAAAGATAGTGGTGTCGCCATCCATTGTGGGGCTTAACGCCATGATAACTTCGCGCACCTCTCCAAACTGAATTCTTTTAACCAATGAATTGATGTTCAACTCATCAGGACCAACTCCGTCAATAGGAGAAATTAAACCTCCCAAAACGTGATAAGTGCCTTGATAAACACCTGTGTTTTCGATAGCAATTACTTCGCGCAAACTTTCTACTACACACACCATGCTCTGGTCGCGCATGGTGTTGCTGCAAATACTGCAAATATCTGCATCGCTAACGTTGTGGCAGATGCTACAAAACTTTATGCCCAAGCGCATCGCGCTGATAACACTGCTAAACTGCTCAACTTTGGCAGTTTCTTGCTTTAGCAGATGCAACACCAATCGCAGCGCAGTTTTTTCGCCAATGCCGGGCAATTTTTTAAACTCTGCAACTGAATCTGCAATATGTTTGGAGGGATAATTCATTTATTAATTTGAAGCGTTAAACGTATGTAAATTTCATAAGCCGCAAAGAACTCTTTAGTTCAATTTTTTAGATTTTTTATCACTATCAACCGACTAAACTAAAAACAGAGGCAAAAAAAGCCTAGCACCCTTGTTATACATGGGTTTCCAGAAGGAAAGAAAAAGCATACCCCCCCCCTAAATAATTCAGAATAATGCGGTTTGTAGGCAAGGGGATTTGTTCCGTTTTAATCGTCTAATGTATGTCCTTCGGCTGTTTTCAA